>CAZTMY010000014.1:0-17931 GCA_964614895.1 uncultured Anaerolineales bacterium | reverse complement strand
TACAGCATCGCGGGGCCCTATGTGCTGGCCGTAGGGACGCTGCAACCGCGCAAGAACTACCCACGATTGCTACAAGCGTTCGCTGCAGTGCGCCAACGCTCAAGGATACCTCACAAACTAGTCATCGTAGGAGGACGCGGCTGGCTGTACGACGAGATCGACGCCACCATCGTGCGGCTGGATCTAGCCGATCATGTGCTGATGCCCGGATTCGTGCCAGACGACGATCTCCCGGCGCTGTACGCGGGGGCCGACCTACTGGCGTTCCCGTCGTTATACGAAGGCTTTGGCCTACCCGCCCTAGAGGCCATGGCATGTGGCACACCCGTAATTGCAAGCACGGCACCCTCCCTACCAGAGGTCTGCGGTGACGCGGCGCTACTCGTGGACCCCACCGATGTGCCAGACCTAGCGGATGCCATGGAACAGGTGCTCACCGACGAGGCGTTGGTCACCAGGCTGACTGAGCTTGGACGCCGGCGTGCCCAGCAGTTCCATTGGGAGGATGCGGCGCGCGCTCTCTTGGCAGTGTACCGCAAGCTGCTTCATTAGCCGTACACTTCTGGCTTGAGGACGCCTACAAAGCGCAAGTTGCGATAGTGCTCAGCATAGTCGAGCCCATAGCCAACCACAAAACGGTCCGGGATCTCGAATCCTGTGTAATCGATCTCTAGATCGAGCTCCCGACGGGAGGGCTTGTCAAGCAGAGCGCAGACCCGCAGGCTGGCTGGCTGACGAACGCGTAGGTTCTGCATGAGGTAGGACAACGTGCGGCCAGTGTCGATGATATCCTCGACGATCAGGACATGTCGCCCGCTGATATCGCGGTCGAGGTCCTTGACGATACGGACGACCCCTGTCGATTCGGCGCCATCGCCATAGCTAGAAATGGCCATAAAGTCCACGTCATGCTTGATGGTCAGGCAGCGCGCCAAGTCGGCTAGAAAGACATAGCCACCCTTGAGCACACAGAGAAGCAAGGGGTCTAGGTCAGCATAGTCGGCCGAGATCTGCTTGCCCAGCTCGTACACGCGCCGCAGGATCTGGGACTCGGAGAGCAGAATCTCTTCAACATCCATCTCAAGACTTGGCATAATCGCGCCTTCCATGCGTGTCTGACAGCTCGCAAGCTTTGCACCATTCTATTCAACAGGATCGCCCTGACAAGCGCAGCGTGTGGCTGCGCCAAGCTCACCGACCAATGCAATGATCCTGGGCCACGGCATGTGGCCCAGGACTATCCGCTTTTCGAGGGTTTACCGACGAGAACGCGCTGGGCCTCCAGGCCGAGGCAGAGCCTCGTTAACCCGGAGTCGCCTGCCGTCTAGCTCAACGCCGTTCATCTGCTCGATGGCGGCCATTCCCTCAGCGTCGCTGGCCATGGTCACAAAGCCAAAGCCCCTGGAGCGGCCCGTCTCACGATCTGTGATGACGACCGCATCCTCCACGTCGCCGACTTGCTCAAAGGCGCTGCGCAGCCCGTCAGCGGTGGTGTTGTACGAGAGATTCCCGCAATAGAGTCTCTTGCTCATCTTTCAGATCATCCCGGAGTGGTCTGTTTTCACAAGCCTAGGCATGCCTCAAAGCCATTGCCCCGCGTGTTCAGAATTCACAGGGCTCCACCACCTCCCAAATATCGCCCTGGTCTGACTCGAACCCGTCTTGCCGCAGACCACCCCAAGTGAACGGACGGATCCAACGACTCGAATCTACCAGAAGATTGGCCCGCAGGTCCTCTGTTGCCCGCAAGCTTGATCCAGACGCTGCCATTGTACTAAAGTGGGGTGACCATGGCAATAGACTCAGGTTACGGGAAAATCTCCGTTGGGCGCTAGCCAGGGCCACCGCGTAGTTTGGCCAACAGAATGGAGTTGTAGAGAGATCGTGCCCCTACCACCAAGTCTGCGTGCCACCAGGCGAGCCGTGCACGACACAGCGCGGTCTGTCATCGTGAGGTGGCGAGTACTGTCAGGCGATGCCCGTCATCGCTGCTTGCCCGATTATCTCATCATCGGTGCTCAGAAGGCCGGGACAACGTCCCTGCAAAAGGCGCTAGCCAATCATCCGGACATCTGTGCCTCCCTGATCAAAGAAGTGCACTACTTTGACGTGCATTATGACCGGGGCGAAGCTTGGTATCGTGCCCACTTTGCCAGGGAGAGCGACGCCGCGCGTGCGCGCCTGCAAGGGCGCCCGTTTGCCACGGGGGAAGCGACGCCCTTCTACCTCGCTCACCCTCAAGCTGCCCAGCGAGCCGCACGGACGATTCCCGAAGCTCGCCTCATCGTGTTGCTACGTGACCCTATAGAACGAGCGTACTCACAATATGCGCACGAGGTGCGCCAAGGTCGCGAGCACGCGTCCGTGCGGGATGCACTCTCGCGCGAATTAAGACGCAGCTCGGTTGGACCTAGCGCGCCGCCCGTTGGCATGAGCGCCTGGGATCTGCGGTATCGCTCCTACCTGTACCGAGGGCTCTACGCAAGGCAACTGGCAACCTGGATGAGCTGGTTCCCCCCAGACCAATTCCTCATCCTCCGCAGTGAAAGCTACTTCGCGCAACCCTTGCAGACTCTTGATCAAGTGTGTACCTTTCTCGGAGTACGCAAGGTCAGCGCGCTGGCGCAGCCGGAGGCTTTCATCATGCATGAAAACCGAGGCGAAAGGCGCGATGCCCTCCCCGCAGACCTACGGCAACAGCTCCAAAGCTACTTTGCCGAACCGAATCGCGCGTTGGAGGAGCTTCTTGGCCAAGAGATGGGATGGTGATTGCACGCAGTAGAGCTTTCAGTGTCGCAGGCGGATGCAAGATCCGCTCAGTAGGCCGATGACTAACCATCCTTTCAGGGAATCAGGGAGATCGTAACCATGATCGCATACAGTAGATCGTTACCCATTCGTCATGACGTCGACGTGTTCGTCGCCGGCGGGGGGCCAGCAGGCGTTGCCGCTGCTCTCGCAGCCGCTCGCAACGGCGCAAGCGTCTTTGCCGCCGAAGGCACCGCCTGCTTTGGCGGCATGGGCACCTCCGGCTTGGTGCCGGCGTTCATGCAGTTCGCTGACGGGGAGCATTTTCTAGCCGGGGGTATCGGACGCGAGGTCTATGATCGGCTCTGGGAGGCCAAGGGAGCTGGCCCTGATGACCGGTACGACAGCCCCATGGCACTGCTGAGCATCCGCGCGGAAGTCCTCAAGCGAGTCTATGACGACTTGATGGAGACCTCCGGCGCGCGATACGCCCTGATGACCCAGATGGTCGATGTCATCGCGTCTGACGGGACTGTGGATGCCGTCGTGTGCAGCGGCAAGAGTGGGCTGTATGCCGTGCGAGCGCGCATGTATGTGGACGCTACCGGTGACGGTGATCTGGCGGCATGGGCGGGCGCCGCCTATGAAAAGGGTGATGCCGAGGGCAAGATGATGGCCGGCACGCTGTGTAGTTTGTGGGCAGGAGTCGACTGGGACGCGGTACGGGCAGCCAACCAGCGAGCGGGGGATGAGCTGCCACGCGCCTTTGAGGACGGCATCTTTTCCATTCAGGACCGGCATCTGCCAGGTATGTGGCGTGTTGGCCAGACGCTGGCCGGCGGCAACATTGGACACACCTTTGGCGTGGATGGCACGGACGAGCGTTCTCTGACGGAAGCGCTGGTCTATGGCCGCAAGCTCCTCACCGAGTACGAACGTTTCTACCGGCGCTATCTTGCGGGATACGCACGCATGGAACTAGCCGCCACCGGCGCGTTGCTGGGCATCCGCGAGACGAGGCGGATCGCCGGGGACTATCAGTTGAACCTGAATGACTTTCAAGCGCGGGCCGTCTTTGCCGACGAAATCGGCCGTTATGCGTACCCTGTTGACATCCACGCATCCGATCCAAGCGCCGAAACACACGCCAAGTTCATGGAAGCATTCCAATCGCTCCGGCTGAACCCAGGAGAGAGCTATGGCATTCCCTACCGCACGCTGACGCCCAAGGGCCTGTCCAACGTTCTCGTAGCAGGACGTTGCATCAGCACCGACCGAGCTGTGCAAGGCTCGGTGCGGGTGATGCCGGGCTGCTACATCACCGGCCAGGCCGCCGGCGTCGCAGCAGCGTTAGCCTCCCGCAAAGACCTGGACGTCCATGCCGTCGACGTGACCGAGGTGCAAGGACGCCTGAAGGAGATGGGCGCCTACCTCCCTAATGCCTAGCGGTCCAGAGTAGCACAGCGGGGGAACACGTGCGTACCCCCGCTGTTTGGGTTACGACCCCAATGACGCCTAATGATACGTCGGCATTAGGCCGTCGTGGGCTTTGATGAGATCGTCGCAAAGCGCCACGATCTCATCAATAGTGAGCTCAGCAGCGGTATGAGGATCGAGCATCGCCGCCTGATAGATATAGTCGCGACGCTGCGTGAGGGCCGCCTCGATGGTCAACTCCTGCACATTAATATTGGTGCGGTTGAGCGCCGCGCACTGGGGCGGGAGCTCTCCAACATATGTAGGGGTCACGCCAGACCGATCGGCGACGCACATCACCTCAACACAAGCGTCAGTAGGCAGATTAGTAATCAAGCGCTTGTTCAACACATTGCCGCCAAAGGTAAAAGGCACGCCCGTGAGGTTAGCCTCGATAATGCATGAGGCATATTCGTGGGTGCGACGATGCTCAATGGGCTTGTCAGCTAGCAGCTCGTCGCGCATCTTGGCCCAGCCCTCGATCTGAGCGATGCAACGGCGTGGGTACTCGTCCAGGGGGATATGGAAGCGCTCGATGAGCTCCGGATGCTCCGATTTGATGAACCATGGGACGTACTCGGCCGTATGCTCGCTTGACTCAGTCACATAGTAGCCAAACCATTTCATCAGCTCAAAGCGCACGGCGTCACGACGCTTGTACTCGGGCAACTCCGCGCGGCGCTTGATCTCTGGATACAGGTCCTCGCCGTGGCGTGTGATCTCGAGGAGCCATCCTTGATGGTTGATGCCAGCGATGCGCCACTGGAGATCATCGGTAGGCAGGTCGAGCTCGGAACAGAGATGCCGGGCACAGCCTTGCACACTATGGCAAAGTCCCACTGTGCGCACGCTGGTCGCCTTTAGAATCGCGCCCGTGATCATTGCCATGGGATTGGCATAGTTCAGCAGCAAAGCGTTCGGAGCGACTTGCTCGATGATGCGGGCATAGTCCAGCATGACCGGGATGGTGCGTAGCGCTCGAAAGATGCCGCCAATCCCCAAGGTATCGCCGATGGTCTGCCGCAAACCATACTTCTTTGGTATCTCAAAGTCGGTCACCGTAGCCGGTTCATAGCCGCCCACTTGGATGGCATTGATGACATACTCTGCCCCTTGCAACGCCTCGGCGGCATCCTCCGCGAGATAGGCGTGGATATCCGCTTGGGCACCCAACGTGCGGTTCACGTTCTTGAGCATCGTCTCCGAGACATGCAGGCGATCGGCGTCAATATCCAGCAAGCTGATCTCCGCATCACGCAAAGCTGGCACGTGAAGGCAGTCCCCTAACACGTTTTTGGCGAATACCGTGCTGCCCGCACCCAGAAAGCAGATCTTGGCCATGTTCTCTCCTCTCGCTTCTGATATCTGGCGCACCCGACGGCGCCAGAACTCCGGTCATGTGATGATGAGATCCTCATACGCGTACGTCTCGATCGGCTCACGCAGAAAGCTAAAGCTGTGGTCACCGTCGTCGCGCTTCCACCGCCCCACAGGATCGGTACGCACCGGGATTCTTGCCAGGGGGATACCAAGGAAAGCCTCCAACCGTGCCAGAGTCTCCTCTTGTCTCAGAACAAAGTCCTCAAAGCGCACCTCGATCCACTGCGCTGGTTTGGGCGTCGCCTGCATCAGGTAGTACTGGTAGATGTACGAGATGGCCCGCCGCTCACGAACATCGTTCGTCTCGGGATAGTCGATGCCGAACTTGCGCAGGTCGTCGGTCACATGAGCACCTATGATACTATCGCGCGGATCGCGCATCCAGTAGATGTACTTGGCATCCGGGAACATTCGCTGGATCCAAGGGATACATAGCGTCGTCTCGGGGATCTTCCATCCCCGATGCGGCGCATCGCTGGAAAGCACGCTCTGGAGATAGGTCGCGACCAGTTCGGTGAACTCGGCGGGAGGATCAGTAGCCAGCACACGGCTCCAATCCCACGACAGATCGCCCTTCCATGTCACATACCGCCCAAACACACGACAGGCCTCGTACATAGATTCTGGGGGCACCAGGTCACCCGAGACGTTCTGCGGCGCCCCCATGAACACACCCGAAGCCGTCAAGGTGTGCGACATCGCCCGCGTGCCACCATGCCCGCGCCCGACAACCGTGATCAGTGACATGAATCCTTCGCTCGTTTTTGCTTGCTGATAGTTTTGCCAATTGTGAGCCGTCGGAGATCCCTAATACGAGCGGCAAGGCGCAGCGTCAAGTCGGCCGGCGCCCCACCACAAAGGCAGTGGTGGCCTGCCAACTCACCACCTGATCTCCTAAATACGGGAGGCAGGCCTCCCTCACGCGGACGATGTCCCCGCGGGACAGCCCGGCGGCGACAAGGCGATCCCCATAGCTAGGCGGAGTCTGGTCAAGGGCGAGCCAGGACGCAAGCTGTTGCCTGGTGAGCATCTGATCCCGTCGCCAGACCTCCGTCTCCACCCGCACGTCGCTCAAACCAGCACTCTCGAACGCCTCCCGAAGGTTTTGCGGGCGCCAGTTTGCCTTGGGATTCCGAGGATCGTGGTAGACAGCCTCCTCGGCAGCGTGCCAACGCCGCAGGATCTCAGACGGCACAGCTTGCGCGGGGACCAGTTCAGAGAGCCGCTGCGTGGCTGATGGCACGACCTCGGCTAAGCTCAGCACGCCCCCCTCGCCAAGTAGATCCACGAGCTCAGCCACGAGCCCCTGCTTGTCGGCTAACCCACCGAGCACGTTGCGACCAACGATCAGGTCAAATCGGACCGCACCGTACCCCTCCACAGCCAACGCATCCCGCAACGATGCCAGCGTCGCTTGGATGACAATAGGACGCTGCAGCGGTTCCAAGGGTTGCGCCTGCTGCGCAATCGCCTCGGCAGCTCGCTCAGTGGGCACCCGGCACCAGACGCCCCCTTCGGGCACACGTCGTAGGGCCTCCCACGTCAGCAGCCCGCTGTCGCCCGACAGATCGAGCACCAAATGATGACGAGCAAGATTCCGTGCACCCAAGACGCGATCACGGAGTGCCTCCAACGCCTCGCCTACGTTGCCCACAGCACGTTGCAGCCAGTGATCGCGAACTCGATCGCCCGGGCTGAACGTGAGGATCTCAGACGGCTGATCCTCAAGATCGAGCATAGCCGCAAGCTGCGCCTCGCGACGGCGCAGCACCCGCTCGCGTATCCTTGCTTCATAGCCCTGATCGCTCGGCTCGTAGAACAGCTTGCCCTGAAGATGATCGGGGAGATACTGCTGCGCTACCCAATGATCGCGATAGGCGTGTGGATACAGATAGCCTTCGCCATGCCCAAATCCCTCCTTGTCGCGGCTGGCATCCTTCAAGTGAACAGGCACGTCGCCCTCGGCTTCTTCCTCCACCGCGCGAAGCGCGTCAAAGAAGCCCATAGTGCTGTTAGATTTCGCAGCCGTCGCCAGGTAGAGCGCCGCGTGCGCCAGATGGAACTGGCCTTCGGGCAAGCCTACGCGGTCAAACGCTTCCGCATCAGCCTCGACGACCCGGATGGCGTCGGGCTCCGCCAAGCCGACGTCCTCACACGCGGCAATGAGCATCCGGCGGAAAATAAAGCGCGGATCCTCACCAGCGTAGATCATCTTGGCAAGCCAGTACAGCGCGGCATCCGGATCGGAGCCACGCAACGACTTGATAAAGGCGCTGATGGTGTCAAAGTGGTAGTCGCCTTGTCGATCATATAACACGGCACGCCGCTGGATCGACTCCTCGGCCACAGCCAAATCGATGATGATGCGACCATCGGCATCAGGAGGCGTAGTCGCCACCGCGAGCTCGAGCGCGTTCAGCACCGAGCGCGCATCGCCATTGGCCACATCGGTCAGGTGCTCCAGCGCCTCGGGCGTGATGGTGACATCGCGCTTGCCATAACCACGTTCCGGATCGGCAAGCGCACGACGGGCAATCTCGCGCAGGTGTTCCTTCTCGAGAGGCACCAGCTGGAAAACCCGGCTACGGCTGAGCAAGGCTCTATTGACGGAGAACCACGGATTCTCGGTCGTGGCGCCGATCATGATGATCGTACCATTCTCCACCCAGGGGAGTAGGGCATCCTGCTGACGCTTGTCCCAGCGATGCACCTCATCCACAAAAAGGATGGTCCGACGCTGATAGAGCTTGCGGCGCTCACGTGCGCCGGCCGTCACTTCGCGAATCTGCTGCACACCCGCCAGCACAGCGTTGATGGTCACAAAGTGTGACTGGGTCGTGTTGGCGATCACCATGGCGAGGGTGGTCTTCCCCGAGCCCGGCGGCCCATAGAAGATGAGGGAGGAAAGCTGGTCGGCCTGGATGGCGCGTCGCAGCAAGCGCCCCGGGCCGACAATATGCTCTTGCCCGACAAACTCGTCCAGTGTGCGTGGGCGCATCCTCGCGGCCAAGGGCGCCTCGCGGCGGATGCTCTCTTCGGCAGCGTCGTCAAAGAGATCACGACCTTTCACGGCGTGGCCTCGGACGAGGCAGGTTGCTCCAGGGCGTGCTCGACCGCCCGACAGCAGGCCCCCACCCTCTCGACGTCGCTCGGCAAGACATCCCGTAACGAGTAGCGTGCATGTTCAAAGGCATGGGTCAGCTCGATCAGGTCGCTCTCGGCCTCTAGTACATGCGGGGCTAGGCATGGGAGGTACTCGGCGGGCGTCATGCTCGGAGAGCGCGCAATGCCGTGCTCAGCCGCGGCCTCCAATACCATCACATAGAGCTGCTGGACGCGCTCGCGCGGCGTCAGCGCGCCTCGCCGCCGTCGCCGTCTCCTAGCGGCGCTGACTTGGCGCTTTGCTCGTCGCTGTGCTGCGCGCTCCCGAAGCTCATGCACCGCTACACCCGCCCGCTTCCACAGGCCCCGCAACCATGCCCACAGCCTACGCAGCATATCCCCAGGGCGGAAGCCAGCGAACAGCCCCCATCGATCCTGGACAAAGCTGAAGAGAGCATAGGCTGCACCCCCCACCACGATGACCCAGAAAACGATTGAACGCACAAGCTGCATCCAAGCGGCGGGGCTACCTCCCACATCACCAACTGGTAGAGGCGGCTCAATCTCTGGACGGGCGGGAGGCGCTTGAGCGGGTTCTCCCTTGAACAGGCTCAAAATCAACTGGAACACATAGCCTACCATCAGCAGCGCCGATATGATCACATACGCTCCCACGTAGATCACCCATTGCAGAACCTGTGTGACTGCCTTCAACAAGCTGACAGAGTAGCCACGTGGCAGTATCGCCGCGACGATAGCCACCAACCCCAAACTGATACCGAGCCACATCACCCAGCGACGGCCAAGACGACCCAGTACCGGTATCTTTTGGACCTCCCAGGTGGCTACGAGGGTCGCGTAGCGCATCTCACTGATTAGGGCCAAGCCCAGGGCAAAGTAGCCCAGCAAGTTGACTCCCAGCCAACGCACATTGGCAGTAGGCACGACGGACATCTCAGCCAAGTTGATGTGCGCGATCCCAGTGATGACCAGCATGACCGCGCCACCACCGAGAAAGATGCGTGTTACCCTCTGGCTATTACCCGAACGGTCAGGGCGACCGCGACCAGGCATGCTGCTGAGAAGATCATAGGCCGGATCTGTGGGCGAGACAGCCCTCTCGAGCGGATCGACCTCCAGCGCCAGCAGTGATCGCCCCAGCTTGCGAGCCGTTACCCACATACCGGCCAGCAAGGCTCCAGACAGCAGGAACGACAGATCGAGGAGCCTCCAGGGCTCTTCGGTCCACAGCCGAAGATCGGCCACAAAGCTTGACCAGCCGTAGGCTAGCGACGAGGCGAGGCGCAAGATCACGAGGATGGTGACTGCCTCGGCGATCCGCAGACGAGCCGTCTCCTCTATGTGCTGGTCAGGCAAGCTAAGCAGTCGCTCCGTATAGATGCTCTCTAGGCTCACCAGGAAAGCCAGCACCGGCAGCCACGCACCAGGCCATGTGAGGTCGACATTGCGCACGGCCCCGTAGCAGGCGAGACCGATGGAACCAAGCATAGCCGCTGCTAAAAACGCGCGAAAGGCAAATCGGCCTGGGCTGTGGCCCCTATTGACTACGCCAGACATCAAGGTCCCTTTCCTGCCATACCTCATATGCGATAATACCCACGCCCCGAGCCCGCTCTCGAATCCGGGCAAACGGCTCGCGTGCGTCCGTGACAATGAGCACTATGTGGAAGCCACTGCGCTTCATCATGAGCAAGGCCGAGAACAGCTCATCGTCAGCATCGGATGTGATGACCACCGCCGTGCCCCCCCAGCTCAGATGCAGGCTGGCCTGCTGTAACAGCTCGGAGAACGAGCGCCCCTCCGACGTCCTCAGCCGCGCCAGGACCTCGAGGATGTTCACCAAGTGCCCCATGCCCTTGCGCGGCGGCAAGGTAACATAGCGATGGTCCTCTTCCAGAGGATCGCTCCCATTGGTGCACAACCCCACAGTCTGCCGCTTGGTCACTAGCGCATGGGCGATGGACGCCGCCGTGATAATGCCCAGCTCGGTAGCATCATGCACACGTCCCTGGGTATAGTCTCTGGCATCAAGGTTCAGAAACACCTGCGCCTCGATAGAGATGGCTGGCTCCAAGCGCTTGACCTGAAGCCTTCCCGTGGCCGCCGAAGCCTTCCAATGCATACGGCGAAGACTATCACCGATCTGATAGTCGCGGACGCCCACGATCCGGCTTGGGTCCTCATAGATGCGCTGCTGGGTTGCCAGCGTGCCCATCGGCGTCTGCGCCGGCAGCCGCAGCTCGGGCAGCGGCACGATCCGAGGATAGACAGTCAGATGATCATCGCTGGGGATCTGGAGCTCTACCGACCGGATGCCGAACAGGTCGCCCGTGTGGATCGTGAGCGGCCCCAAGCGATAGTAGCCACGCCTTCGGCCTTCCAGCTCATAGTCGAGCGACACCTTCTCGCGCGGCAGAAACGATACCACCGCCCGCTGAAAGTTGGGGGAGATCAAGCGCACGGGCAAGCTTTCATGCAGCCGCACATAGGGCAACGGGAGCCAGCCCTTGTTCCGAACCTCCAGCTTGACCGGAATCCTCTCACCATGAAACGCTCGCGGCAGATAGCTGCGCCGGCATGCCAGCGCCTTGGCAGAGCGATCCACCCAGACACGCGACAGCAAATAGAGCCCAGCAAATACATAGAGAATATAGACAAAAAAGTTCAGCCTGAAGACTGCCGCGAGGATGAACAATCCCAGGAGGAACAGAAGCAAGCCTTCCATGCCACGCTTCCTATCCAATAGGAGATGCTATGCCTCCAGCATCTCGCCCAGTTCCAGAGGCGTTCGCTCCAGCAGATCACGCAACACGGCCGACGTATTGCGACCACGGAGAGCGCTCTCTGGCTTCATGATCAAGCGATGCGCCAGCACAAAGGGCGCTAGCCGCTTCACGTCGTCCGGCAAGACAAAGTCACGCCCCTGGATCGCGGCTAGTGCCTGCGATGCTCTGTAGAGGCCAAGGCTCCCACGCGGGCTGGCACCCAGCGCCAGATCGGGGTGGCTGCGTGTGGCATTGACCAGACGCACCACATACGCGCGCACAGTCTCGTCCACGTTCACATCCCACACCTGTGACTGCAAAGCCGGGAGCTCGTTCACATCCACTACCGGGCCGATGGTTTGGATGGGATGCTCTCGTCGTAGATTCTCCAAGATGCGCTCTTCCTCCTCAAAGCTGGGATAGCCCATCTCCAGCCGCAAGAGGAAGCGATCGAGCTGCGCCTCGGGCAACGGGAACGTGCCCTCGTACTCGATCGGGTTTTGGGTCGCCATCACGAGAAAGGGGCGTGGCAGAGGTCGCGTCTCGCCATCCACCGTCACCTGGTACTCGCCCATGGCCTCTAGCAATGCCGACTGGGTACGAGGCGTGGCGCGGTTGATCTCGTCCGCCAATAGCACGTTCACAAAGGCGGGGCCGGGCCTAAACTCGAACTCGGACGTTTTCTGGTTAAAGATCGACACGCCCGTGATATCGGTCGGCAGCAGATCAGGCGTGCATTGTAGCCGTTTGAAGCTGCAGCCCAGCGACAGCGCGATAGAGCGAGCGAGCATGGTCTTGCCCACACCCGGGACGTCCTCCAGGAGAACATGCCCTTCACAGAGCATGGCAACCATAGTCATCTCGATGACATGCCGTTTGCCGACGATCACGCGCTCGACATTGCGGATGATGGTGTCCGAAAACGCCTTAACCTCAGTAGTGCTCATGATGTCCTTCCACGTAAGTAGCCCAACGCAAGGATCATTGTAGAACCGACGCGAAGCCCTGGCAAGGGCAGTCTGTGGCCGCGCCGAGAGATCGTTGCCAGGTGTTAGGCGCGATAGTGGCCAAATCTGCCCCCCTGGTAAAAGGAGGATATGGCACACCCCACCAAGAGGAGGGGCGATTATGGCCGACTTGGCCCACGGGACAGCTTACGCTATGAACCGGATAGAAGCAAGGATGCAGCTCGTGTGCCCCTGCCAGGAGACCGGCAGCCTGCGCGAGGCGGCCCGACGTTGGAAGACCTCTCGCCACACCGTGCGTAAGTGGGTGTGCCGCTACGAGGCGGGGGGGGGTAAGCGCGGTCTCGATGATCGCGGCCATGCCGCCCATCCTTCTGGATGAGATCAGCACTGATCTCGTGTTCGCCTCTAATCTCGGGATTGGTGATGATCTGCCGACCAGGTACAAGTCTGAGACTTGTGTGAGACCAGTTCCCCTGTTACGATCCGGGCCACCGAACGCCAGTGACAGGGCTGCGTAGAGCGCGCGGGAGGCTCGTTTGCTGCAAGCGATCACGTTTCTGCTGGGAGGCGTCTGTCACCAGTTGCCCGGGCATAGCTACTGGGCTGGGGGACAGGCATTGCCGCTTTGCGCGCGATGCACAGGCACATTTCTGGGAATATGGGCTGGGCTCTTGGCGCTCAGGTTGATGGGACATCACAGCCGCGCTGGGCTTCCCAGTAGTCCAGCCACGTGGATACTGGGAGCGCTAGCGGTCTTCTGGGCCCTGGACGGGGTCAACTCGACAGCAGAGATGGCTCTAGGGAAAAGCCTGTACCCTCCGAGCAATCTTCTGCGACTGGCCAGCGGGGCGGGGATGGGTGTGACACTAGGCGCTCTCGTTGCGCCCATGACGGCGTTGGCGTTCGGGACGTCTGAGAATGCATTACCCGCCGTCCGATCGATACGCGACGCCATCACGCTACTCGCCGCGGGAGGGGTCGTTACGGTAGCAGTCAGATTCAACGGATGGTTGCCCTACGCAGCCTGGGTCATCGCTCTTGGCGCGGCTGCGCTGGGCGCAGTCGGCCTCCTGAACGCCGTTCTCGTCAGACTGGTCGCGCCTCGGTTGCGTCCATGGGGGACCTGGTTCCTAGGAATGCTCCTCGCTCTCGGTGAGGTGATGGGGATGGCTGCTCTGCGGGCGTTTTTAGAGATTTAGGTCGCTCGTGCCCCGTGTCCAGTCAAATGAAAACGCCACCGAGCGGCTGGGCTTCCTCATTTCGCTGTGTGAGTGAATACATCGGACGACTGGGCAACGAGGTGGCCAAGACATCCTCGCTCTGACCTGCCCTAGCGCTGGGGAGAGCAAAGATAGCACGGATGTCCGTCTCCAGCTCCTGGCGCCAAGTCAGCGGATCGGTGCGGTCATAGAGACGTTATAGCCGCTCGACCACTGTCACGTTTTAGAGTACACAGCCTTGACATGCTCCCATCCCCCATCTATAGTCGACTTGGCCGCCCTGGATGGGGCAAAGGAGCTGCCCATGTCCGTCGGTACAGCGCCCGGTAAGGTTATCCTGCTAGGAGAGCACGCAGTCGTGTATGGGTCGCCTGCGATGGCCGTGCCGGTGAGCAGCGTACGCGCTCGCGCGGAGGTGTCAGAGCTAGGGCCACACGACCCCAGCGTAATTCAAGCGCTGGATCTGGACCGCACCATCCCAATCGGACGACTGCCCAGCCTATCGACGGACGACGGTCTAGTTGCTGCCTATCACAGCGCACTCAGGCTAGCTAAGATAGAGCCAGAGCAGGCTCATCTCACGGTGCGCATCCGCTCTTGGATTCCGGTCGCCCGGGGCATGGGCAGTGGAGCAGCAGTAGCTGCGGCCATCATCAGAGCCGTGGCTGCCCACTATGACGTATCGGTCTCACCAGACAAACTCTCAGATCTTGTCTTTGAAAGCGAAAAAGTGTATCATGGCAACCCTAGCGGCATCGACAACTCGGTTGTCGCCTACGAGGCACCCGTCTACTTTCGCAAAGGGTGCCCTATTGAGGTGCTGTCGCCTCGCGTACCGCTTGTCCTGCTGATCGGCGATACTGGCGTACCTTCGAGCACACGTGAGGCGGTTAACCGTGTACACCAGGATTACGAGAGCAACCCAGAACGGCATAGTGCGTTGTTTGACAGCATCGCCCAGTGCGTGGAAAGCGGCCGCAGCGCGCTAGAGCAAGGCGACCTCGAAACCCTCGGCGACGCCATGCGCAGCAACCAGAGCTTGCTAAGGGAATTACAGATGTCGCACCCCGCGTTGGAAGAACTCATCTCGGTAGCGGAACATGCTGGTGCACTAGGCGCCAAGCTCTCGGGAGCTGGGCGCGGCGGCTGCATGATCGCCCTCGTCACTCCTGAAAGGCAGCAGCTCGTCGAGTCGGCGCTTTGGGCTGCGGGCGCCGTTCGCATCATGGGGACAGTTGTGCAATGAACGCCACAAGTAGCAAACCAAGCCAGCAAAAGCCACGGTCGGGGACCCACATCTGGGGTGGCGCGCTATTGGTCGTCATCGGCGTGTGGTCCCTACTCGGTGCCCTCAACGTTCCTTGGGCAAACATGGAACGTCTCTGGCCCGTGGTCCTCATAGGCGGCGGGGCAGCCTCGTTGGCGAGTGGCCTGCGAGCGCGACCACGTGAGCCCGGCAGCGTCTGGTTCGGTGTGACTGCCATCCTCAGCGGCGGCTTGTTCCTCTATGTGACGATACCCGGTCCAGCCAGATGGCAAGCCCTCGGGGACCTTTGGCCCCTCTTTCCGATCTTTGCCGGGCTGGGATGGGTAGCGGCATGGATCACCGATCTTCGCCACACCGTCCCACTAGTGGCGGGGCTTGTGGCCATCGCCATCGGCGCGATGTTCTATCTTTCCAAGACAGGCCTCATCGCCTGGGATCCATGGGCGTTGCTGCAACACTGGTGGCCACTCGCGCTTATCGTGCTTGGCGTAGCCTCCTTAACGCAAGCGCTGAGCCAGCGAGAACCGTAGCATGCTGATCGGAGTCGACGCGAGCCGCGCCGTCTCGCCAAAGCCAACCGGCACCGAGAACTACTCGCTGCACATGATCCGCGCCCTGGTAAGACAGGCCGGCGCAAAGCACCGCTTTCGGCTCTACCTGCGCGATATCCCCACAGAGAGCTTGCTACCACCCAGTGAAAACGTGGAGTGGCGCGTCGTTCGGCCACGTCGCCTTTGGACGCACATTGGGCTAGGGCTAGAGTTGGCGCGCCGCCCTCCCGATGTGCTTTACGTGCCGGCGCACGTCGTGCCGCTGATGTGCAGGGTGCCTACCGTAGCCACTGTGCACGATCTCGGCTACCGCTACTACCCGCGCGCTCATACAGCATGCTCGCGCTGGTACCTGGAATGGTCAACGAGACACAACGCTCGCGTGGCGCAACGACTCATCGTGGATTCAAAGGCGACGCGAGCCGATCTAGAGAAGCTTCTGGCTGTACCCAGCAGCAAGATAGCCGTGGCCTATCCGGCGGGTTCTGGCAGTGTGGCTCGGGTCGAGGATGCTGAGAGAGTACGCAGCATCCAGCAACGTTACGGGCTGGACGGCCCCTACCTCATGAGCGTGGGTACGTTGCACCCGCGCAAGAACTTGGAGCTGCTGGTGGATGCCTTTGGTGATCTCTGCGCGAGCCCCGAGGTGCCGCCCGAGCTACGACTCGTCCTGGCCGGCAAGCGCGGCTGGCTGTGGGAGCCTCTGCTGGCCCGGATCCGTGAGAGCGCCTTGACCGAGCGAGTGATCTGCACTGGTTACCTGAGCCCGACAGAGCTCTCGGCACTCCTTACCGGGGCTATGGCCATGGTCATGCCTAGCCTGTACGAAGGCTTTGGTCTGCCGATCTTGGAGGCAATGGCTTGCGACACGTCGGTCATCTGCTCGAACGCCTCCTCATTGCCAGAGGTAGCGGGTGACGCGGCCGTATACGTGGATCCCGACGATAGAGCTGGCTTGCGGCGCGCCATGGCACGCGTCCTGCGAGATGCAAACCTGCGAGAGGAGCTGGTACGCCGAGGCAGGCAACGGCTAACGCTCTTCTCTTGGGATCGGTGTGCCGAGACGGTGCTTTCCGCGCTTGAGGAGGTCGGTGGACGCTCCTAGCAACATTAGCTCCGTGCGCATCCTTGGGGTGCGCGTGGATAACGTGACGATGGAAGAGACCTTGGCGCTGTTTGCATCATGGATCGAAACGGGCAAGCCTCACCAGGCCGTCACTGTCAACCCCGAGTTCATCATGGCAGCGCAACTGGACGCCGCGTTTCACGTAACGTTAGAGGAGGCCGATCTCGCCGTGCCCGATGGCGCAGGTCTGCTGTGGGCGTCTCGCCGGCTACGTCAGCCGCTGCGAGAGCGCGTAGCCGGGGCAGACTTGGTGCCGCAGGTAGCAGCGTTGAGCGCTCGCGAGGGCTACCGGCTCTACCTGCTCGGTGCCGCGCCTGGCGTCGCTGAACGCACCGCCAGGGCACTCGCAAGTGATCATCCAAGAGTCAAGATCGTGGGCACCTACGCGGGATCGCCCGCCCCTGACGAGGAAGAGGCCATCGTGGCGCGGGTGCGAGCCGCGGCGCCAGACATCCTGTTCGTAGCCTACGGCGCTCCCAAGCAGGATCTCTGGATCCGGCGCAACTTGGCGCGTTTGGCCGTACCCGTTTGCATCGGCGTGGGCGGAGCGTTCGACTTTATCGCCGGAGTGACGCGCCGCGCCCCGATGTGGATGCGCAACGCGGGGCTGGAATGGCTTCACCGCCTGGTCTATGAGCCCTGGCGTTGGCGACGTATGCTGGCACTGCCACGATTCGCATGGGCGGTGCTGCGGTCTGCACGCGGGAGGGACACATGAAACGTCTCCTGGTAGTATTGGCAGTGGTAACGCTTGCGCTGGGGCTATGGACCCAGAGCGGACCAGCATCCGCCCAGCAATACCCTGTCTCCCTAGACCTCGTCGATGTCTACGTCGTCGTACTGCAGGACGGGCGCCTGAACGTACGCTATAGCCTCACCTTCACCGAGCTGGAGGGCGGGCGCGACCGCATCCGCGAGCTAGGCCCGTTCCCACAGGACCACACAATCACCGGCGCGTCGGGCAGCGGCCCTGATGGCGCCTTCCCGGTCTCGCTTTCAGGCAGCGGTCCCATCTACCAGGTGGACTTGGGCCTCACCACCGAGCGCAACAAGCAATACACTGTACAGGTCAACTATACAGTGAACCGCTCGGTGTTCGATGCGACCGAAGTTGAGGGCCAGTCCTACCGCGTGATCGGATGGGCGCCTTTTCAGTGGAGCCTCCCCATTGAGCGTCAGGAGCTTCGCTATGTGTTGCCCATCGAGCTTCCCGAGGGCATCACCGAAGCTGAGCAGGTCACCGACGTTATCGTAGATGAGACGGGCTTGCTGGTAGGAGACATCAGCAGCTTTGACCGCTGGGTATA
>CAZTMY010000013.1:0-18743 GCA_964614895.1 uncultured Anaerolineales bacterium | reverse complement strand
AGCCGAGGTCCCGGCGTTCGCACGCCCATGGTGCACCCTAGGAGGACAAGCCGATGGGCACAATAGGGCACTCATGGCTGACTTGGGCCATCCGGGGCCTGCTGGCGGGCCTCATCGCGACGAACCTGTGGTACCTAGCCTTGCTGCGATCCGGTGGCCCCTTGGTTGGCGTGATCTTCTATGGTGCCTTGCTGGTCCTCAGCTTTCGCCCGCGCCAGCGACACGAGCGTGCACCGATGATAGGCGGCGCCGTCGGCCTGGCCATACACGTAGCAGAGGTCGCGCTCGCAGGCTGGTCCGCCTACCCAGTGCTCATGGTCCTCAATCTGGTCCTTGCGGCGGGGCTGCTAGCCATGGCATGGGTTGCCGTCCGGCGATCGACGCGGGGAAGCGAATAGCAGCGAGGGCACGGCTTGCCGTGCCCCTACCAAACGGCGAAACCCCTGCTGAGCGATCACAACCCCCACCCCCGGCCACTCCCGCGCGATCTATGCGGGAGAGGGGAGCACGGCGGCGATCGCGTCGGGCCACGGTGCCCTCTCCCAAACGCCGTCTGCAGCACCGGTGTTTGCGCCTACACGCCCTCTCGCCGCTGCGCCTACCCCGCCGGCGTCTCTGTCGGGGCCGGCGTGGCCGTCGGCTGCAGCGGCGGCTTCTCGAACATGTCGGTCGCCTGCATCATCAGGCCGCGGTTGATCAAGTACACCGCGTCGTCGCCATCCACCTGGGCATAGCAGGCTGTCCCCTGGGGATTATCGTCGCCCAATAGCACCCGCACGCTCCCGCCGTCCGACAAGGCGATTTCCACGATCACCTTGGCTGGGTCCAGTCCCACGGCTTCTGGCTCCAGGATACCGGTCTCAAAGCGACGCGTCGGCCTGAGATTGCTCACTGCACCCAGCAGTGAACCCATCGCCATCGCATCCGCTGGGCCACTCACCGGCTCCACCACCTGCCACGCCCCGTCCTCGTCACGAGCCACCACGACGATGGCATCATCGGCGACGCGGGTCAACGTGATCCGCTGCGCTGCGTCACTCTCCAACGTGACGATGGTCGGCAGCATCGTGGGATAGGGGGTCACGTTCATGATGCGCGGTCCGCCACGCGGGGCCTCCACGAACAGGACCAGCGCTAGCAGTGCTATTGCCACCAGAACCAAAATCAGCGTGCCGCGCCAGTTCATGCTACCGTCGCCTCCACCAGACCGCGATCCCAGCCACGGCCACCGTCGCTGGCATCAGCACGGCACTGATCAGCAAGACCAGATTCATGGTCACGCCAGACAACGCGATGGTGCGGTCCTCCGTCTCTTGCGGGCGAAGGGAGATCAGCGACTCGTCCTCAGTCAGCCAGCCCACGCTATTCAGGAACAAGTCAACGTTGGCTACGCCCATTACCTTCGACACGATGCTGTTCTCGGCAAAGGTGGCATCGCCAAAGACGACCACCCGCCCGGCGCCCTCTTCCGTGGACGACGGCTCCAAGGCCGCCGCCAACGTCAGCGCGCCTTCCAGCGGCTCGCCTTCCTCCACGGCGCCCGTGCCGCGATAGTCTCGCTTGCCCTCGGCGTGCTCTGACGTGACGGCCAGTTTAGTCACGTACCACCCTTCGGGCTGCTCCTCCGTTTGCGTCAGAGGGCGTGCCCCAGGGAACAGGCTGCTGTAGCCGGAAATGTCCTTGGTGATCTGATGAAAGCCGTAGGTATCCACCAAAGGCGTAGCAGCATCCCCATAAAAGGCACGAGCCGGATCCAAAACCAGAGCGTCAGGTAAGGTCAGACCATATGCCTCCAGCGCGCCGCCAAAGGGATCAGGCGCACCTGGCTCCAGCAAGACCAGCAAGCCGCCGCCGTCCTCCACATAGTCCGTGATCAACGCCACCTCGGAGGGCTGGTACGCCACTTGTGGATCCACTACCACCAGCACATCAGCCTCGGCCGGGATCGCATCCACAGTAGCGAGGTTGATGGTGTCCACCGCATAGTTCTCGGCCTCCAGTGCCTGCGCCATAGCGCCATAGCCAGCATCCTCATAGCTGGTAGGATTGCGCTCGCCATGGCCCGTTACGAAATAGACGCCCCGCTGCCGCTCCTGCGTCAGCTTGAGCAGCGCGCTGGTGAGATCCTGCTCGTCCACGCCAAAGGCATACTCGACGCGGTCGCCCTTTTTCACGACCACCGTGCCATCGCGGCCGATGCCAGCCTCGACAGCGGCCTGGCGATTCAACTCGGGGTCGATTATCTCGTATCGAATGTCGGGCGAAAGGGCAGCGTACTCTTCCAGCATGTCCTCCGCCTTTACCCGGTTATAGTGTGTGGGCGTAAAGAACGCCTGAAAGGTCACCGGCTCATCCAGATTACGGACGATCTGTTTGGTCTGCTCGGACAGGCTATATTCCTGCGACGCCGTCACATCCCAACGCCAGTGGTAGCGCCCTCCAATATAGTTGACAACACCAACGATCACGATGAACGCCAGCGTCATCACGACAGCATTGCTGCCATACCGCGCCCGTCGGCCCGTCAACGCGCGGACAACTGGCTCGGGCTGGAGAACGACAGCGACCGCGCCAGCCACCACGCCCACACCCAGCACGACAGAAGCCCATGTCACCAGCTTGCCCTGTACGGCCCAGGCACCCAGCGCCACCAGCAATAACACCACGCCGACCATGGCGATGGCGCCCGCGTATCGCGTCATCTTCTCACGCATGCTAGGCCCACCTCCTCGATTCCAGCACGCGCGTGGTCAGAAACAGAAACACCGCCACCACGCTCAGCAGATAGATCACGTGCTGGGTATCCACGATGCCACGCATCATGTCCCAAGCATGGTCAAAAATGGGCAAGTATGCCAGGAACTCACCCACCGCTCCGCCGACCTTGTCTGCGAGGGCACCCGATAGCCAGAGCAGCAGCGTGATGCCCAAGCCCAGTAGGGCCGCCACGAGCTGGCTCTCAGTCAACGACGAGGCGAACTCACCGACGGCCAGCAATGCCGCGCCTAACATCAGGTAGCCGAGATAACCCGTCAGCATAGGACCCACATCGGGATTCCCAATGAGCAGCAACACCACGGCCATGAATCCGGCTAGCACCAAGATCATGAACAACAGTGCCAGAGCGCCTAGGTACTTGCCGACGACGATCTCCCAATCGCGAACGGGGGCCGTCAGCAGCAGCTCCAGCGTCCCCTGGCGTGCCTCGTCCGAGAACAAGCGCATGGTGAGCACCTGTGTCACCAAAACAAAGAACAGCAGCGCCACGCCATGATCGAACACATAGCGCAAGGTAGCCTCGCGGCTGAAAAAGAGGATCAGCGCGAACATGGCGCCAAAGACGGCCAGAAAAACGGCCGCACTCACGTAAGCGATGGGCGAGACCAGATATGCGTTGAGCTCGCGCTTGGCGATCTGCAGCGCGGCGAAACGCGGCACATGCTTCATGCGACTGTCTCCTCCTGTGCGGAAGCGACCGTCTCATCGGTCGTCAACTGCACAAACACATCCTCCAGACTCATCGAAACGCTCTGCATCTCCAGCAGGCCCCAACCGCCGCGTACCAACGCCTCGGCCACGGCAGCGCGACCGTCCACCCCGGGAGCAAAGGCGAGCTCGAGACGGTCGGGCGCCAGCCCACGGACGGTCTCCACACCAGGGACACCCCGGAGGGCAACAACAAGGCCATCGCCCGGACGCGCCACCTGGACGCGCACGATCTGGCCTCCCTGCAAGCCCGCCTGGAGCCGGTCGGGCGTGTCTTCCGCTACGATGCGCCCTTTGTCTATGATCAAGACGCGCTGGCAGAGCTCGGCGACCTCCGGCAGGATATGCGTGCTGAGCAGGACGGTGTGATCGCCCGCTAGGTCGCGGATGAGCTCCCGCACCAAGCGAATCTGACGCGGGTCCAGCCCGATAGTCGGCTCGTCCAACACCAGCAGCTCGGGGTCATGAACCAATGCCTGTGCCAGGCCGACCCGCTGGCGATACCCCTTGGAGAGGCGCCCAATGATGCGATCGCGGACGTCGCCCAGCCCGCAGGCATCCACCACGCGGGATACGGCGTCCTCGCGCTCCTCCACACCCCGCAACGCGGCAGCATACGAAAGGTACTCGTTGACGCGCATCTCGCGGTAGAGCGGCACCGTCTCGGGCAGGTACCCTACCCGCCGCCGCACCTCCAGCGAATCGGTGACCACGTCCAGTCCGGCTACCTTCACGGTACCCGCGGTGGGTGGCATATAGCCCGTGATCGTGCGCATCGTGGTAGTCTTGCCGGCGCCGTTCGGCCCCAGAAAACCTACGATCTCGCCGCGGGTAACGTGAAACGACACGTGGTCCAGCGCGCGGAACGTGCCATACTCTTTGACCAGTCCCTCAACGCGTATCATCGCTAACGCACCTCCTGACCCGAAACGCACATCCACCGCGCGCACGCGCCGCGACCTCTGACCATTCTATCCAAACCATGTGAAGGATTTGTGAAGATTCTCTGAACATTAGGTTGATGGGCTGCTGCATCCCGACGTACCGGCCGTGGCGGGCTTGGCCGAGAGCTCTGCTGGCAACCTCTTGGCCTCTTGGCCACTAGGTGGATGCACGAACAGCAGCACCCCGAAACCAATGGCCAGGAACACCGCGCCAGCTACGACAAAGCTGCTGCCCATGGTCCAGGCGCCGGCAGCCGCCGCGCCGACTATGGGACCGATGGCCCGTCCGCCCGCCTGCAGGCTCGACGCCAGCCCAAAGACCGACCCGCGCCGACTGCTCGGCGTCATGCGAGCCAGCAGCGCGTTGGCCGTCGGCAGCACGCCCCCCATGAACGCGCCCTGCAAGGCCCGAATCCCCAGCAGCGCATAGGGCGAGCGCACCATGGCCTGCGGGAAGAACAGCGCCGCGCCTCCGAACACGCACACGATCAGCACCCGGCGCTGTCCCAGCCGATCGCCTGCCCGCCCAAGCAGGAAAGCAGCAGCCGAAGACGTCACCGAGGACGCCGCCATCACCGAGCCTGCCAGCGTACCGAGGTTGGGCGCATTGGGCGCTAGCGACTGCACATACAGCGACAGGATCGGCGAGACGACCATAGCACCAAAGCTGACGCTGGCCAGCGCCCCCAGGAGCACCGCCGAGCTGCCCCGCACCACCTGGCGCATCCCCATGAATATCGGTCGCAGGCTGATGGCATGCTGGCTTGGCTCTGGCTTGCGTTCCTCGCGGACAACCAGCAAGATGAGCATCACCGACACCGCCATCAGCGCCGACGATACCCGAAACACCGTCCGCGCGCCATAGGCGTCCGAGAGGGCGCCGCCCAGCAAGGGGCCGATGGCGGTGCCCACAAACTGCGCCGTCTGCATCAACCCCAGCGCGAATCCCATCTCGGCGTCCGGCGTCTCCGAGGCCACCAGGGTCAGCGCCGCCGCCACCGTCCCGCAGAACACGCCCTGCAACACGCGGATCACCACCAGCACTCCGGGGCTGCGGGCAAGGCTCATGCTGAATGCCAGCACCGCTCCCGCCGCCGTCGCGCGGATGAGCATCGGCTTGCGGCCAACCCGGTCCGCCAGGACGCCCCAGATGGGCTGGAACACCATCATGGCCACGGCCGCGCCGCTGCTAAAGGCCGCCGACCAGGTCACGGCCGCATCATAGCTCTCGACGCCCAGCTCTTGCACAAAGAAGGGGACAAAGGGCAAGTACGATGAGAAGCCGATCAGCGTCAGCAACTGCGCCGCGCACAGAGCCGCCAAGTTACGGACCCACAGCTTCTTCACATGCCCTCGCGATCTACCGACGACCCCTCGAATGCAAACATCCTCCACCATATGCCTCGCTGGGAACCTTGTCAAACGTCCAGGGCTACCGAATAACCGCTAGCAACGCCGCGTATACTGGAGGGTAGTTGAGCTACCCTGTCACGAGCTTTGCCGGTAACGCCGAGAGGTGGCACGTGTCCCAAGCTCGCATCTTGCCCGATCTGATCGACCGACCCGCCGCCGCCATGGACGCCGTCGTCGCCCGACCCAAGAGTTGGTGGTGGGCAGCGGCGTTGCTGGTGGTCATCTTGGTGGCGCATACCGCCATGACGGCGCCCTACTATGAGAAGATCGCCTCCGAGGCCCAGACCGCCGCGCTCGAGCGCGTCACCAGCCAACTTTCCGAGGAACAGGCCGAGGCGGTACGCGCCCAAGCCTCCCGAGCTGAGGCACGCAACGGCTTTCTTCGATCTACCATCACGGCCATAGGGGGCGCGTTCATCGGGTGGCTGCTCTGGGCGACCGGCGTCCACCTTGGGGGGCTCTTTTTTGGGGGACGCGGTCACTTTGGCACCACGTGGGCCGTCATCGTTTGGAGCCAGTTGCCACGTGCCCTAAGCTACCTAGTGACGATGGCCTACACCTGGATCCATGACGCCGTGCCGACCCACGAAGGCCTCGCCTACCTGGTAGCATCCGGGGATGTGCTGGCCAATGCCAGCAACCCGGCCTATATGATCCTCTCCGCGGTCACGCCGGCTACGCTCTGGAGCCTGATCCTGCTCATCGTGGGGAGCCGCGTCGCCCTAAATCTAAGCCGAACGGCAGCCACCATCTTGGTATTGCTGTTGTGGGCCGTAGGCCTGGCCATACACCTAGTGCCTGCCATGCTCATGCGGGGCATGGTCAGCTAGCAAGTTACACAAACATCATCGGAACGGAGATCGAAACAGATGAAGCGCTTTCTCATCATCGTTGCCATTCTCGCTGTCGTGGGAGGGAGCACCTGGATCCTCTACACACGCGCCGCCGCGAACCGCTCGGACACGACTGCCGCCGAGGGCTATGCCACCGAGCCTGCCATCATCTCGTCCATTGACGCCGAGGTGACCGTCACGGGCAACGTGGCCGCCAAGCGTACACAGAACCTCAGCTTTACCAGCTCGGGGACTGTGGTCGCCGTCTATGTGGAAGAAGGCGACCGCGTTGAGCGCGACCAGGTCCTGGCCAAACTGGATACCACCAACTTGGAACTGAGCGTCGCTCAGGCTGAAGCCGCGTTGGCGGTGCAAGAGGCCAACCTGGCCCGCGCCCAAAAGGGCCCCAGCGAAGAAGAGATCGCGTCCGCTGAAGCCGCCATAGCCTCCGCCCAGGCCCAACTGGACGATCTCCAGAAGGGCCCCAGCGCCCGTGACATCGAGGCTGCCCGCATTCAGGTGGAACAGGCCAAAGCTAGCCTGTGGGGCGCCCAGGGCAGCCGCGACGCCACCGCCGGGAACCCCATGGCCAGCGGCGGGGCCAAGGCCCAGGCTGAGGCCGCCGTGTCTCAGGCCGAATGGGCACTCAAGCAAGCCGAGCTGCAGTACGATCGACTCTGGGAAGGCCCTTCCGACTCGGCCATCGCCGGCGCCAAAGCCCAGCTTGCTAGCGCCCAGGCCAACCTGGCTCGCCTTCTGAACACGCCGTCCGAGGAGGACATTGCCATGGCCGAGGCCCAGGTCGAGCAAGCCCGAATCAGCCTGGAGAGCGCCCGCAGCCGACTCGATGACGCAGTCCTACGCGCGCCGGCCCCCGGCGTCCTGGCCACGTGGACCCTCTACGAGGGCGATACGGCCACACCTGGCGCTCCCGTGGGCACGCTGCTGGATGACACCGCCTACCATATCGAGGTGGCCATCGACGAGACCGAGATCGGCCAGCTCAAAGTGGGGCAAGAAGCCACCATCACCCTGGATGCCTTCCCCAACCAAGAGCTGACGGGGCACGTCGAGAGCATCAGCCTCCTGGGAAGCTCAACGCAGGGCCTGGTCAACTATAACGTGGAGATCAGCCTAGAGAAGACAGACTTGGGTATCCGGCCGATGATGACCGCCGCGATCAGCATTGTGACCGACACGCGCGAGGACGCGCTGGTCGTGCCCAACCGTGCACTGCGCCGTGATCGCGATGGCACCTACGTAGAGGTGCTCCGCAGCGGCGTACCGGTTCGCGTCAGTGTCGTCACCGGTATCTCCAACGACCTCTATACTGAGATCATCGAGGGCCTCGAGGAGGGCGATCCCGTCGTGGTGGCACGGCCTCGCGAATCTGTCTTTGCGGCGTTTGGGGGCTAGATCATGCTCATCGAACTGCGCAACATCTACAAGACGTACCAGATGGGCATCATGCAAGTTGAGGCCTTGTGCAACGTCTCGCTGGACGTCGCCGAGGGCGAGCTGACGGCCATCATGGGGCCATCCGGCTCGGGCAAGAGCACACTCATGAACATCCTGGGCTGTCTGGATCGCCCCACCAGCGGCGAGTACACCTTGAACGGCCAGCGCATCGCCAACCTGGACGAT
Organism: uncultured Anaerolineales bacterium; assembly: GCA_964614895.1. GTDB lineage: Bacteria > Chloroflexota > Anaerolineae > UBA1429 > UBA1429 > DAIRUQ01. Next base: position 10,423 of record CAZTMY010000013.1, on the reverse strand, counting down.
GACGCCCTAGCCGAGATTCGCAACCATACCATCGGCTTTGTTTTCCAGAGCTACAACCTGTTGCCACGCACGACAGCTATCGAGAACGTAGAGGTGCCGCTGATCTATGCTGGAGTCCGCAATCGACGCGAACGCGCGATGGAAGCTCTCGAGAGCGTTGGTCTAGCGGACCGCGCCCATCACAAGCCTAGCGAGCTATCTGGTGGCGAGCAACAACGCGTGGCCATCGCCAGAGCGTTGGTCAACCAACCATCGCTCATCCTGGCTGATGAACCCACCGGCAACCTCGATTCCAAGACCGGCCTGGAGATCATTGGCATCTTCCAGCGGCTCAACCTGGAACGCGGCATCACCGTGTTGTACGTGACGCACGACCCCGAGACGGCCGTATATACCCGGCGGATCGTCCATATTCGCGACGGTCGTATCGAGAGTGACGAGCCCGTACCAGAGCCGCTCTACGCATCCAACGTGCCCGAGGAACTCATCCCGGCGGATGCTCGGGCCATGGCCCCCTCGGCGGGAGGCGTCACCGCATGAGCATCGCAGAGAGCATTCGCATGGCGCTGAGGAGCTTGGCGGCTAACAAGCTCCGCTCGGCGTTAACCATGTTAGGCATCGTCATCGGCACCGGCGCTGTCATCGCGCTGCTATCGATTGGCCAAGGCGCCCAAGCCGAGATCAGCAGTCAGATCCAGAGCATCGGCTCTAACCTGATCTTTGTCTTCCCTGGCCAGTTCGAGCAAACTGGCCCCGGGCGCCCTCGGCTGGACCGCCTAGAGCCCCTCACGCGCGAGGACGCCGAGGCCATCGGCGATCCAGCGCAAGCGCCTCACGTGGCCGCCGTGGCCCCCCAGATTCAGCGTACGGTCACTGTCGTCTATAACGGCATCACGATGAACACGAACCTGATCGGCACGACGCCAGCCTTTGGCTACGTGCGCAACTTTCCCGTGGCCTATGGCGGCTATTTCACCCAAGGCGAGGACGCCGCCTATGCCCGTGTGACCGTGCTTGGCTATGGCGTCGCCGAGGACCTGTTCGGGGATCCGCCCTTGGCCTTGGATCAGAGCATCCGCATCAACGGGGTCCCCTTCCGCGTCATCGGCGTGCTCGAGCCCAAGGGCGGCCAGAGCGGTTTTGGAGGGTCGGAAGATGACCAGCTCCTAGTGCCGATATCGACGGCCCAACGGCGCCTCTTTAGCGGGCGCTTTCTCTCACAGCGCGGCGAGACCGTGGATCTGATCAGCGTGTCCGCCATCGATGAGGACAGCATCGACCAGGCCATGAACGAGATCACCTGGCTCTTGCGCCAGCGCCATGGCATCCGGTTCGAAGAGGACGATTTCACCGTGGCCTCACAGGAAGACATCCTAGGCGTCTTTAACCAGATCACCAACATCCTGACCATCTTCCTGGGAGCCATCGCCGGCATCTCGCTGCTGGTGGGCGGCATTGGCATCATGAACATCATGCTAGTCTCCGTAACGGAGCGCACCCGTGAGATCGGCATCCGCAAGGCCGTCGGCGCCAAGCGTCGCGACATCCTCTGGCAGTTCCTCATCGAGGCCGTGGCCCTCTCTATCATGGGCGGCCTCATAGGCATCGGCTTTGGGTGGGGCGTCGCCTCCTTTGTGAACACTCTAGGTGCCTTCCACACCGTCGTCTCGGCTCAGGCCGTAGCTCTCTCGGTGGGGTTCTCGCTGGCCGTCGGCCTCTTCTTTGGCATCTATCCGGCCAATCGCGCGTCAAACCTGGACCCAATCCAGGCGCTTCGGTACGAGTAGCCCCTTTCGCTCCTCCCCCACACCATCTGTGGGGGAGGAGGGGTAGTGCAGCACAAGCGTCGCAGGGGATGGGAGGCCATGGCATCATTGCGAAACGACCAGGCACCTCGTGTTCGTAATGCGCAGCTTTTCCCCCATCCTCAGGGCGTCCTCTCTTGACAGACACACCCCCACCACCCAGAATATGATGCGTCGGCCCGTGCCCCAAAAAGGAGCCGCTCTATGAGCACCTTCCCTATGACCCACATCGAGGATCTCGAGATATCGCGGCTGATCATCGGCACCAACTGGTTCCGCGGGTTCTCGCACTATTCCGCCGCCAAGAGCCGCTGGATCCGCGAGTACATGGACCTGGACCGCATCGTCGAGATCATGAGCGTGTTCGCGCACAACGGCTGCAACGCAGTCCTCTCTGGCCCCGAGCCCCTCATGCAGGAGGCCATCCACCGCGTCAAGGAGGAGACGGGCGTCACGATCCACTGGTTCTGCACGCCCAGCGGCGAGGGCGTGGATGACCTCATGCCGGGCATAGAGCTCTCGGCCGAGATGGGCGCCGCCGTCTGCCTCCCCCACCAGCACTGGACCGACGGCAACATGATCGTCAATCAGAAGCGCATTATCGGCCTGGAGCGCGTCACCGAGCGCATCCGCGAGCTGGGCATGATCCCCGGCCTCTCCACACACCGCCCCGAGACGGTGGTCGTCTGCGATGACGCCGGCTATGATGTGGCCACCTACATCCAGCTCTACAACCCCATCGGTTTTCTCTGCCAGGTCGAGACTGACTGGATCTGCCGCATCATCAACGAGACGCCCAAGCCTATCATCGTCATCAAACCTCTGGCGGCCGGCCGCGTGCTGCCGCCCACTGGGCTCACTTTTGTCTATACCTCCATAAAACCTACGGACCTGGTCTGCATTGGCACCATGAGCACCTACGAGGCCGAGGAGGACATCGCCCTGAGCCGCAACATCCTGTCTGGGCGCGGTCCTACCGGCACGGAACTCCAGTTCAGTCGTAGCAAGTCCGGGCTGGTCCGCCAGAAGATCGATCCGCTAGCCACCCACGCCCCTACACAAGACGAGGAGGAAGCATAATGACGCGCATCGAGGTTGCTCCCGACTATGGGATGAAGACGATGCTGGATCACCTGAGCCATCCCGGCCTCTTGCTGGCCGCTCGCAAGCCCTCCGGCGAAGCCAACGTCATGACCATCGGCTGGGGCACGCTGGGGATCATCTGGGGCCTGCCGATTTACTGTGTCCTGGTGAGGCCCTCGCGTTACACCTACGAGTTCATCGAGGCTTCGCAGGCTTTCAGCGTCAACGTCCCTAGCCGCGAGATGTTTGACTGGGTGAACGTCTGCGGGACGCGCTCAGGACGCGATCTGGACAAGTTCGCCGAGTACGACCAGACCTACACGCCCAGCGAGGTGGCCGACACCATCACCATCGACGGCGCGACCCAAGTGTACGAATGCCGCGTGGTACATCACAACGACGTACTCCCCGCCACGCTGGATGCCGAGGTCGAGGCGGGATCGTACGGTGGCAGCGACTATCACCGGATCTACTATGGGCAGATCCTGCGGGTAACGGCGGAAGAGGCCTAGCTCGCCAAGAAGGCCCGTTAGCGCACGAGGGACGCGCAGCGGGGGAGCCGACGGGCTCCCCCGCTGCGTTTTGGATATCCTGCCGTCTGCGGCACCTAGCGCGCTCGCCAGATGTACCCAAGAGCGAGTAGCACCCCGACGAGGATAACAATGGCTCCCGAAACCCGGAAGAAGCGATGCACGTGCTCGCCCCACAGTAGCTTTGCGCGGGAAACCAGCAGGCGGCAGATGATGAAATCGCTCTTTGAAGCGCCACAGCCCACGATCAAGACGCCTATTGCCACCATTAGGAGTCCCCACAGCAAGTGCATGCTTCGCTTCCCTCCGTCCGGTGCTCGCGGCCCATCCTCGCTCGCCGCGCGCATGGCCGCTCAGTGCTCCGACGCAACTGCCCTCAGTCGAGCATAGATTCAGCGTCCCGTGCGCCAAGAGCGCGTCCGGATGGCCAGGCTGCTCAAGGCAGCACACGGGAGCCAGGTGGCTACGGATGCACGATCACCCACGTGCCGGGATTGCTGGCTGATGCCTCCACGCGCTGTGCCCCCGCGGGCATCTCCGGGCTGGTCCATTGGAAGAGCCACTCGGCATCCTCGTTGCGCAGGTTCACGCAGCCGTGGCTGGTAGGCGTGCCCCACTTGTCGTGCCAGTATGCGCCGTGCAAGGCAAAGTTCGCCACAAAATACTGGACCCACTGCACGTTCGGCAGATAGTAGCCGGGGCCAGTCATGAGCTCCGAGCGAATCTTGGTGCGAACGCGGAACTTGCCCAACAGCGTGGGCGTGCCTGCCTTGCCCGTGGAGACCAGCGTCTCGAAGACCAGCTCAGTGCCCTCCCACGCGCGCAAGGTCTGGTCGCTGAGATCCACCTCGATCCACTTTTCCTCAGTGGGCAGCGGCAGGTACGCCTCGGTGATCCAGTCAGGCGTGGGCGTCGGGCTGGGCGTAAGGGTCGGCGTCACCGTGGGCGTGTGAGTGGACGTCGGCGTCAGGCTGGGCGTCAGCGTTGGAGTTTGGGTCGGCGTAGGCGTCACGGTAGGCGTATGCGTGGGCGTCGGCGTCAGCGTAATCGTCGGTGACGGCGTGATGGTAGGCGTCGCCGAGATACGCCCCACCAGGTAACGGGCCTCGCGGTACACCTCGTCGCTACCAGCGATGAGCATGAACACGACGCTGCCGACCAGCATAAGGGCCAGCATCGCCACCATGGCACCGCCTCGCAGGAGCCGCGCATTGGCCAGATCCCGCAAGGGCGACCTAGGTGCAGGGCCCACAGGCTCGAAAGAGTCATCTCGCTGGTAGGCTGGATCGAGGCGGTCGGCTTCGGCAGGCGTCATAGGTTGTGACATGGTCCCCTGTGCCATGGATTACCGGCCAGCGGTAGTTCCCAAGTGTGTGTCACCGTGCAGCCGCAACAACAACGGCGATTATAGCGTGCCCCTTCCAAGGCAGCAAGCCGCAGAGGTTCTTGACGCAGATCTCGCCATCGCTATCATGGCTGCTACGTGGTTCGCTGCCACGCGCAGGAGACGATGAGGAGGAAGCATGGGTTCGATCACGGCACGTGTGCCGCGTTTCGCCGAGATGCACGCCTGGGCCAACCGGGTTTTGCTGGTCAATCTGAGTAACGGGACGATCCGCGCGAGAGAGACGGCCCCCTGGCTGCCCGATTGGATCGGCGGCCGAGCGCTGACGGCCCGCGCGGCCTGGGAGCTAGCCCCCGAGCCGGTCCCAGCGCTTGATCCAGCTAATCCGCTGATGGTCTTCTCCGGCGTTTTGACCGGCTCACGGTCGGCCTATTCCGGCCGTGCCACCGTGGCGGCGTTCAGCCCGCAAGGTTGGCCGCACGGGTGGTTCACGCGCTCCAGCATTGGGGCTCACTTTGGCGGCGAGCTCAAGCGCGCCGGCTATGATGGCATCGTGGTGACCGGCGCATCCGAGACGCCCGTGCGCATCCTCGTCCGCGATGACGAGGTCAGCATCTTGCCCGCCGACGACCTCTGGGGCATGGAAGTCATTGACGCGCTGGAGGCCCTCGAGGTCGATGCGGGTCGAGGGGCGCGCTCGTTGGTCATCGGGCCAGCGGGCGAGCACCTGAGCGCCATCGCTACCATCCAGACCGCCAGCTCCTCGGCGGCCGGGCACGGTGGCCTGGGCGCCGTGATGGGCTCCAAGAAGCTCAAGGCGATCACCGTGGTTGGGACGGGACGCGTATCCCTAGCCAACGAGGACCGCATCCGCGCGCTTTCGCGGGCTCTGGCGGAAGAAAAGGGCTCGCGCATGGAAGGCCGCCGCGCCTATATCGCGCGGATAAACGAACAGCTTGCCGAAGAAGGTGGCGGGCACGTGCGGCTTTATGCCTGCACCGAAGCCTGCCCAACTCCCTGCAACCTGTATTACCAGGGCATCCAGGGCGTGGTGCATGACCGCACCTACTCAGGACACTGGGCCTGCGTCGGCGGGCTGTTGCGCGGCATCCGCAACGAGCCAGGCATCGACCGGCGGGGCGTGTTCGATTGGCATCTGGGCACTCGCGGCGCATTCGAGATCAACGTGCTCTCCAACACCTATGGCATCAATCAGTGGGACCTGCTGGTGGGCATGGTCCCCTGGCTGGAGGCCTGCCACGCCACCGGTCTTTTGCGCGAGATCAACGGCGTCCCTATGGACTGGGACTCGCCCGAGTTCTGGGCCATGCTGGTGCGCGCCATCGCCTACCGCGAGGGCCTGGGCGACGTCCTGGCCAACGGTGGTTGGGCCGCGGCACGCTCACTGGACCTGGGCGTGGACCTGATGCGGCGTTATTACACCGGCTGGGGCTACGCCGGACATTGGGACGGCCACGGCGATTTCAGCAACTATGTCGTGTTCCCCTACTGGATCACCTCCGCCCTCCAGTGGATGACCGACACCCGCGATCCCATCCCGAGCAGCCACGGGTACGCCTCGCGCTTTATGAGTTACGTTCCCATGCGAGCTGGACGCATGACGTCGGATCAAGAGCGCGCCCGCCTGGACCTGCTTCCGGGCATCGCCGAGTGGCTCTATGGGGACGAACGCGTCCTGGACCCGCGCGGCGGCTATGAGGGCAAGGCGGCCGCCGCCGCGTTCCACGTGGTGCGTTCCATGATGAAGGACAGTCTCCCCAGCGATGATTATGTACTGCCGCTGGTGGCCAGTACCCGCTCCGAGGACGGCATCCCGCGCATCCTGGGCATCGAGGGCCGCGATGTAGAAGCGGCCTTCTTCCGGGCTGGCACCGGCGTCGATTGGGACACCGCCGCGTTCGAACGCGCCAACCTCAACGCCTACACTCTCGAGCGGGCGTTGCAGGTGCGTCACTTTGGGCGCGACCGACACTTGGATGAGAGCGTGCTACCTTATTTCAGCTACCCCGAGAACTGGCCGAATCGATTCGTGGGCGAAAGGCGGGCGCTGGATCCGGCCCAGTTCGCGCCGGTCGCTTCCGACTATTACCAGCGGCTGGGTTGGGATCCCACCACTGGGATGCCCACCAGGGAGGCCATGGACGGCGTCATGCTCGACGGGAGCATGAAAGGCGCCTATGATGCTATGATAGCAGGCGCCGCCGAGGCTGAGAGCGTCAAGCTGCCCGATGAGGCGCCCATCACGTACATGACTGAGGAGCCCGCCAAGGAAGCAAGCGCGGACTGAGGCCGGTGCCCGTCGAGTCAGCGCGTTTTGGCTGAGACCGAGAAGGGAGATGCACGATGAGTGGATTCCGAGGTGTGTGGCCAGCGTTGGTGACCCCTTTAGGCGACGGCGGCCGGGTCAATGTGGCCGTCACCCAGGAACTGACCGATGCCCTAATCGCCGCGGGCGTGAGCGGGCTGTACGTCTGTGGCAGCACCGGTGAGGGCGTGCTGCTCTCACCTGAACAGCGCCGCGAGATGGCCGAGGTCGCCATCAAAGCCGCCAAGGGCCGAGTACCTGTCATGGTTCACGTAGGCGCCATCAACACCGAACAGGCCGTAGACCTGGCTCAGCACGCTAGCCTGGCCGGCGCCGATGCCATCAGCGCCGTGCCTCCCTTCTACTTTGACTATCCCCAAGACGCGCTGCGCGCCCACTATGAGGCCATCACTGACGCCGCCGGCGGCGTGCCGCTATACCTCTACTACATCCCGTGCTACACCGGCAACGAGATGACGCCGGAGCAACTGGCCGCCCTGTGCCGCATCCCCGGCGTGGCCGGCATCAAGTTCTCCCATACGGACATGGCCTATCTGAGCGCCTTTATGGCCCTGCGCGACCCTGATGCCACCAACGTGATGTCGGGGCCCGACGACCTGCATCTGCTGTGCGCCGTGCTGGGAGCCGAAGGCGCCGTGGGCAGCACCTACAACTTTATGCCGCGGCTGTACGTGGATATCCGTGGCGCGTTGGAGGCCGGCGAGCTCGCCATGGCCAGGCGGCTGCAGTTCTGCGCCAACCGGGTCATAGATGTGGTCCGCCGATACGGCGCCATACCCGCCGTCCGGGCTATGTGCCAGCGGCTTGGCTTTGCCGTGGGATCCGCTGTGCCCCCCATGCCCACCCTCAGCGGCGATCAGCTCAAGCGCTTCCATCACGAAATGGACGAGGCCGGGCTGCCTCAGCTCCTAGAGCGCAACGCTGTCTATGGCCCCAAGGGTGACCCCATGCGCGGCAAGCTGGCCTAGGAGGACGTCATGCCCAAAGCGATGATGCCCGTTATGACCTACCCAGGCGGCGAGACCCACGCCTTCTACGAGGAGGTCGCCGCCTGCGGGTTCACGGTGGCGCTGGTGGCCGGGCCAACCGCCGAGGAAAACCGGCGCCGCCTGGAATGGTGCGCCGACGTTGGCTTGCGGGCCATCGTGGGCGATGCGCGCATCACCCGCGACCTGCCAAAGCAGGACGGATGGCGCGATGTCGTCCGGGCGGTGGTAGCGGACTATGCCGGGAGCGAGAGCCTCTGGGGCTACCTGCTCACCGACGAGCCATCAGCCGCGGCCTTTGACGAGCTGGGGCAGCTGACCGAGGCCTTTCGAGAGATGGACCCCACCCACATCGCGTATACGAATCTCTTTCCGCTATATGCCGATGCCAACCAGCTCGGTACGGTCTCTTACGCTGAGCATGTGCGCCGGTTTCTGGACGTCGTGCGGCCAACGTGGCTCTCTTACGACTTTTACCCGCTGCTGGATGACGGCAGCGTCCGCCCGGGCTGGTTCGAGAACTTGGCCATCGCCCGCGAGGCCGCTGGCGACACGCCCTTCTGCCTCTGGCTGCAGACCTGCGCCCTGGCCAACTGGCGCATCCCCACGGCCGACGAGATCCGCTGGCAGGTGTACACGGCGTTGGCCTATGGCGCCAAGGGCATCGGCGCGTTCACGTACCAGACGTTGGACGCCGAGGATTTTCGTGGGGCGCCGACCAGCATCCACAGGCAAAAGGGGCCCCTGTGGGCCGGCATGCAGCAGATCAACCTGGAGCTGCAAGCGCTGGCGCCCTACCTGATGGAGCTGCGCTCCACACGGGTGGGAGCCACCTGGCGCGATGACAACGATAATGGGGGCCTGGTATCCAGCGCCCGCGGCGGCGAGCTGCTGTGGGGCGAGTTCGTCGATGGCGAGGGGCATCCCTGGGTGCTGGTGGTCAACGCCGACATGCGGCGCTCGGCCTTTGCCGAGATCGCGTTGCGCACCGATCTGACGACGTTGCACGAGGTAGCCCGGTCCACCGGCGAGCTTCGGCCCGTCCGACGGGACCAAGGCGTCCGAGCCGAGGGCGCGTACGCCGATGGCATGATCGTCCGCTTTTGGTTGGCGCCCGGCGACGGCCGCCTGATGCGGCTGAGCGGCCGAACCTGAAGCTCTCCGCTCCCAAGCCCGCGAGCACATTTGAAAGGGGAACCATGACCAACCAACTGTTCTCCATCTCGTACTGGTCGGGGCCGTCGGCCATGCGCGAGCGCTATGCCGAGGTCGCTGAGGCCAGCTTTACCGTGGCCCAGGTGCGCGGCGCCACCCAGGAAGAAGCGCGGCAGGCCCTAGATTGGTGCCATGAGTTCGGCCTGAAGGCCATCGTGGCCGATCGCCGCATCCGCTCCGGCATGACCGAGAACGCCGACTGGGAGACCACCGTGGACGCCGTGGTGGCTGCGTACGGCGGGCATCCAGCCCTTTGGGGCTACCATGTCACCGACGAGCCGCATCTACGCGAGTTCGACGGGCTAGCCCAGATCGTGCGCGCCTTCCGCGAGCGCGACCCCGACCATGTGGCCTATATCAACCTGTATCCCAACTATGCCAGCCCGGATCAGCTCGGCACGGTGAGCTATGCGGCCTATGTTAGGGCATACATGGATACCGTCCAGCCCGTCCTACTCTCCTACGACAACTATTCCCTGCTCGAGACGGGCGACCGGCCGCACTATTTCACCAATCTGGAGATCATCCGGCGAGAGGCCCTTCGCGCCGGCGTGCCGTTCATGAACATCATCCTGGCGACGCCGCATTTCAACTACCGCGATCCCTCCCCGGCCGACATGCGCTGGCAGGTGTACACGACGCTGGCATATGGCGCCAAGGCGTTGGCCTATTTCACCTACAAGACGCCAGATGGGGAGAATTACCGCAACGGACCGTTGAGCATTTATGAGAAACGCACGCCCAAATGGGACGTCGTGCGCGACCTCAACCTGGAGATCCGGGCACTGGCGCCGCATCTGCTGGGCCTGCGATCCACCGGCATCTGGCATTGGCCGGACGTTCCCGCGGGCACCCAGGCCGAGACGCGCTGCCTCTGTGGCGCCGGCACGGTGGCGCGCATCGAGGGCGGCAACTACCTCGTGGGCGAGTTCGAGGACGCCGACGGCTACCCCTGGGTGATGGTGGTCAACCGCGACCGCCAGCGCTCCAGCTTTGCCAAGGTGACCCTTCGCACCACCCACCGCACCGTGGAAGAGGTGGCCCGCTCCACCGGCGAGCTGCGCCCCGTGGCCCGCGACTTGGGCGTGCCCGCCACCGGCACCTACGCCGAT
>CAZTMY010000012.1:0-18792 GCA_964614895.1 uncultured Anaerolineales bacterium | reverse complement strand
CAGGGGCACCTTGCGATTCTCGGTCGGTCGGTTCACCACAGCCGACGAGATCGACCGGGCCATCGAGGCAATCGCACAAACCTTGAGCCACCAGGGCTAGGCTCACGCCACGCGCAACCTACCGATAGGCTTGCGGCACGTAGGATGGCAGCTCTTGTGAGGCCATTACGCGCTCCAGCCGAGCGAACCGCATGCGGCCATCCACCAAGGGGACCGAGGGCCAATCATTGCCGATCAGGGGGCGCGCGTACCGGACAAAGCCATCTCGCACATCGCAGCGATCCCGATCAATCCACTCGTCAGGGAAGGTGCGCTCCGAGTTGGCCACCCGCTCAAGAGGCACCTGATCGTAGCGCACCGCGTAGGCCGTGCCCGGCTGACGCAGAATGGTGGCCATCACGCCAGACACGCCCTCCCCGGCCAGCGCGGCGGCCTTTTGCCCGACGGCATAGGCCTCTGCCAGATCCACCGTCGAGGCGTAGGCGATGTCATGTCGTTGCAAAGTTCCCGGCACGTCGCTACGAGCGCTCCCACGCGCTGAGAGCCCTACGCGATTCAGGTAGTTGATAACGATCTGGGCGACCGTGCTCTCGCTGGCCGAGAACTGCGTGTGGCCAAAGGCGTCTTGTGAGACCCCGATATCGGCCAGGTCGAGACCCTCGCTCAGCACCACGACTGCCCTCCCCCGTGTGCGCAAGAGATCATTCACCCGATCGGCGATCTCGGGCAGCGTAGGACGCATCTCGGCAAGGAAGATCAGCAGCGGCATCTCGCGTCCCGGATCCGCCAAGCGCGCTGCGGCCGGGATGTAGCCGATCCGCCGCCCCATGGCTTGCATCACCAACACCGGATCGGCCGGGAATGAGCCGCCGTTCTCTTGATCGGCGCGCTGCACAGCGTAGGCCCAATAGCGTGCGACGCTACCATAGCCCGGCGTATGATCGATGAGCTGGAAATCTGGGTCACCCACATCGTTATCGATGGTCTTGGGCACGCCGACGCTCAGCAAATCGACGCCCCGCTTCTGCGCCAGATTAGCGATCTTGTTGGCTGTGTCCATCGAATCGTTGCCGCCGATATATATAAACGTGCCGATGTCATGCGCCTCCAGCACGGCCAGGACGCGCTCAAAGTCTTCCTGCTGGGCGTCACGTAGCTTGTAACGACACGTGCCGATGGCCCCCGCAGCGGGAGTGGTGCCCAGAAACGCAATCTCTTCCGCAGGTTGAGCGCTGAGATCCAGCAGCTCCTCGCGCAAGATGCCCTCGATGCCATTCACGCCAGCATAGATGGTGCCAAAGGTACCCGAATCTGCCCGCATCGCCTCCACCAGCCCGCGCAGACTGCTATTGATGACCGGCGACGGCCCGCCCGACTGGGCCACGACAACGTTCCGTCTCTTCACGTATGCTTCCCTCTCGCTCTTGGCTTCCCGACGTGCGCTACTCGGTCCACTCGGTATGGAAGACACCATCTTTATCAATGCGACGGTAGGTGTGCGCCCCGAAATAGTCCCGCTGCGCTTGGGTGAGATTGGCCGGCAGCCGCTTGGTGCGATACGCATCAAAGTAAGCCAGAGAGGCCGCAAACGCATGCACCGGGATACCCATCCAAATCGCGGAGGTCACCACACGGCGTAGTGCGCCTTGCCGCGCCAGGATCTCGTCGCGGGAGAATGGGTCTAGCATCAAGTTGGCAAGCTGGGGAGCATGGTCGAACGCTGTGGCGATGTCGTTGAGGAACCGTGCCCGGATGATACAGCCGCCGCGCCAAACCCTTGCGATGGCGCCCAGGTCAAGATCATAGTCATACTCTTCCGATGCCGCCCGCAGCAAGCCCATCCCCTGGGCGTAGGAGCAGATCTTGGCAGCATACAGCGCATCACGCACATCCTCGATCATCTGAGCGCGGTCGCCCTCAAACTTGGCTATCGGGCCCGTCAACACCTGGCTCGCAGCCACTCGCTGGTCCTTATAGGATGAGATGATGCGCGACTCGACCGCAGCGTTGATCGTGTGCGTCGGCGCACCCAGATCGAGAGCGTCCTGAGACATCCATTTGCCCGTCCCCTTTTGCTTGGCCTCATCCAAGATGACGTTGACCAGTGGCTGGCCGGTCTCCTCATCCGCACGCCCAAGGATGTCAGCGGTGATCTCAATGAGGTAGGACTGTAGATCGCCCTTATTCCACTCGGCAAAGACCTCCGCTAGCTCCTCGGCCGGAATGCCCAGGCCACGAGCCAGGATGTCATAGGCCTCGGCAATGAGTTGCATGTCACCATACTCGATGCCATTGTGTACCATCTTGACATAGTGGCCAGCTCCGCGCGGGCCGATGTATGTCACACACGGCTCATCCTCGACCTTGGCCGCGATAGCGGTGAGTATCGGTTCCACCAGACGGTATGCCTCCGGCTGACCGCCCGGCATGATGGCGGGTCCCCAGAGAGCGCCCTCCTCGCCGCCCGACACGCCCGTCCCGATGTAGTTGATCCCATCTTTGGCCAAGGATACCGCGCGCCGCTCGGTATTCTTGAAGAAGGAATTGCCACCGTCAATGATCACGTCGCCAGGCGAAAGGAGTGGACGCAGTTGCTCGATTACGGCATCCACCGGATCGCCGGCTTTGACCATCAGCATCACCCTGCGAGGACGGGCCAATGCGTCAACTAGCCCCTCAAGCGTCTCATAACCGGCAATGTTCTTGCCCTGCCCTCGCTGCTCCACAAACTCGCGCATGCGCTCGGTGGTACGATTAAACACTGCCACCGAATAGCCATTGCGCTCCATGTTGAGCACGAGGTTCTGTCCCATGACGGCCAGACCGATCAAGCCAATATCATACTTCATGATTCCGCCTCTCTTTCATCCTTTAGGCGGTAGAGCATTTCTCCAGCTCGTGGTACCACCAGGATGCCTTCGGCCTCCCGCCCCTGCCATTCCTCCAACCGGATCGAGGCGGGATCACGGTAGCCCAGGTTTACCCGCCTACATCTCTCCTCAGGCACACCTGTCGCTAGAACTACCTGGATCCGCGGTGACTCGACGCCACCCTCGTAGGTACCGGCCCCCTTGACATGGGTGGCATGCGCTAACACGCCCCACGGATAGTCCTTGAAGCGCTCCCAATCCGCGAGAAAATAGTCGCGAACATGGTAGCCGAACTCGTCTAGGTACTTGCCGTGGACGTAGGAGATCTCGTCGATATGGGGTGCATAGATAATGACCGTGCCACCATCGGCCACCACCGGCTCCATTTTGTACATGCCCTTGGCACCCGTCCATATGTCATCATAGAGCGTGGGCATCACCGATAGCACCGTGTCATAGGGCTCGTCCACCCAGACGATGTTGACCTGGGCAGAAAGCTCAGCCGCCGCCCGTTGCGATGCATAGAGATCGCCAAAATAGAGGCCGGCCAAATCATGACGGCCATGCACCACCATCGAGAAACAAGAGATTGGCTGCTGGATATAGCTGACGGCCTTGTCGATGGCCGCACGCACAGGCGTGTCCTCACGCCCGATGATGGCACGGGACGTCATCAGAGCGCCCAGCCAGTGGGTAAAGTCGATGACCGCCTGACCGCTGATGCCAGGGAAGAAATACTTGCTGCCGCCCGAGAAACCCACGACTTCATGGGGGAAGACCGGCCCCACCACGATGAGATGGTCATATTCTGTGATGCGGGCATTCACTTGCACCGGCACCTCGAGAGACAGCAGGCCTCCCGACAGCTCGCGGGTGTCGCCCTCGGTCAGGACGCCCAGCGTGAGCAACTCGCCGCGCCAGTCGTGGTTGTAAAGACCGACCGCGCCATAGCGTCCGCGGCGCTCCTCGGCCGTGATGCCGAGATGGGCAAGCAAGGCCTCCTCGCTCATGGGCAGGTGCGTCCCGAGAGCAACGAGCAAGTCAACCCGCTCAGCCACGCCCAGCACCGCATCTGTGATGGCGCGAAAGCAGAGCGGCATAGGGGCACTCCGCGTCCCATCGGGGATGATGAACAGAAGCCGCTTCCCAGCGGGATTTAGCTGCTCGAGGCCCTCTCGAAAGATCTTGCGGACCTCGGCCTCGTCCAGCATGCGGTCAGTATGGCCTACGCCCATGACCATGTTGCTCACCTCTTCCACGGAGGGACGCTCGGGAGGGCCGCTTCAAAAGACGCGATCAGTTCCTCCTCGTAAGCTCCGCCGTACGTCCCCGCCACAAAGCGATCGAACGCTTCCTCATAGAAACGCTGCCAGCTCTCTTCCTCGTGGCCCGGGTTCACGGGGTAGAAGAACGCGCCATTATCGCGCGCAGCCCTCAGATCACCGGGAGCGTCACCGATCATCAGCTTGTGATCGTCGGCATAGCGTCCCTCGGAGGCCCAGCGGATATGCTCTGTCTTTTTGCCCATCTCCTGGCCGGCGATGACCTTCACCCAGCCGTCGATATCGTGCTCCTGCCACTCGCGCACCAGCGCTTCGACGGGAGTCTGTGACACGACGATGGCATCCGCATACTGGCTGATACGTTCTAGACTCTCGCGGACGAAAGGAAAGGGCGGCACGCCATGCACCATGTCCGCGATGGTCGCGTTGACGGCCTCGCTCCATGCCAAAGCGCGCTTTAGCTCCGGATCGTTGGTCTCTTGGACAAGCTCGCGTAGCGAATCGTTGCTCAGTGGGCGCCCCGACGCGACAAACGCGCGGATTGACGGGACCTCGGGGATATGCGCGTGGCGACGCTGCACCTCGGGACGCTCGCGCAGCAGGTCAAACACCTTGATCAACGCAGGCCACCGATTCACTCCCCGCCACGTGCTGTACAGGTTCACAAACTCGGCCGCCTCGCGCGCGTACTTGCTGACGGCCTGGAGTCCCCAATGCTTGATGATGTTGGGCGTAAAGCACTCCTTGTGTTTGATCTCCATGGTATCAAACACGCACCCGTCAGAGTCGATCCCCACAAAGAACGCATGCTCCACTGCCATTTCTACCAGAGGTCTAGCCGGTTCAGGCACACTGGTCATGACGCTTCGTCCTCCTAGAAAACACCCCTACACCCACGCAGGGCACCCCACTCAGACACCACTATAGGCCACAAAGCCACCATCAACGGGAACAGTAACACCATGCACAAAAGCCGCCCCTGGAGACAAAAGCCAGATGACCGTTCCGAGGAGCTCCTCCGGATCACCAAACCGCGCCATGGGCGTATGGTCAATGACGCGTTGCCCCCGTGCTGTGTACCCACCAGTGTCCGGGTCTTGGAGCAAGAAGCGGTTCTGCTCCGTCAAGTAGAACCCCGGCGCGATGGCGTTGACACGAATGCGCGGCGAGTAATTCTGCGCCATATGTACCGCCAACCACTCGGTAAAGTTCCTGATCGCCGCCTTGGCTGCCGAATAGGCTGGGATGTTAGTCAGCGGCAGGAACGAGTTGACCGAGGCGATGTTCAGGATGACACCCTCGTTGCGGTCGACCATGTCCCGCGCAAAAACCTGCGTAGTGAGCAGGGCGGTCATCAGGTTCAGGTCAAAGACCCAACGGAATCCTTCCTCAGGCAAGTCAAAGAAAGGCAAAGCATCCGATGTAGTGGCCTTGGGGCTATTGCCACCCGCCCCGTTGATCAGAGCATCGACTGGGCCGTATACCGAGAGCACCCGTTCGCGCGCGCGCTCAATGGAGGCCCGATCCAAACAATCGCAATGTACCGCTAACGCCTCGCCACCGTCTGCAGCGATCTCGTCAGCCACTCGCTGCGCGGCTTGCTCCGCGATGTCAAGCACGGCAATGCGAGCCCCCGCCTTGGCCAGGCCCCGGCTCATGACACCGCACAGAACGCCCCCACCGCCGGTGATGGCGATGGTCTTCCCCGCAACGTCAAACCAAGTACCAAGATCTGCCACGATGAACTCCTCCTAGATATGCGCGCCCACTCTCGTAGGCGCCTGGATCCTCATGCTGAGCGTCGGACCACCAACTTGGCCCGCGCGATTTCTGCAAGAAACGGGTCCGCGATGTCGGGCACCACCAGGCTGATGGTTTACGCCCGTTGCGTGCGCAGTCCATACGCTGGTCTGTTGGGCCAATACCCCGTCTCGCGCGCTACTCCTAAGACGCGAGCACGCGTCTCGGGGCTGATCTCGCCCCTGTCGTCGATGGCACGTGAGACCGTCTACCGAGAGACGCCAGCACATCCCGTCACATAACGAATGGTAACCCTTGGGGTCACACACACCTCTCACCCCCGTCTATCGGAGGCCGTTCACGTGATCGCTCACGAACGATGCCCCGAAAAAGCGCCGCGCCTTTGAACGCTGCGCATAGCTTCAGGGTCGAGAGATCCTTTATCAGGATGACTGTATAGCCATAGCCAGCGTCGCTTGGAACACGACCTCACCCACAAGACCACGCATGAGGAACCGGCCATAGCCATGCTCCTGGGCTTGCTCAAGATCGAGGCTGGGCACATCCTCAGGATTGAAACTCTGCCCCCAGCCCTGTACCCTCACACTCCCCCGGTTACGGTCGGCCACCCGGCGAGCGCCAACGTCACGACATCGTTGGTTCTCTTCTCGGCTGAGGCCATTCTAGCAGGCAGGCTAGCCGCCCGCAACCAGCTCGGCCCCCATTCAGACTAGCCATCCGTGCGGAGGATCAGATCGGCACACAGTTCTAGCTGCGCTACAGCGCTGCAAATGCTGCCCTGATCTGAAGACGCCACAGCGGAACATACTCCTCGACACGCACCTCGTATGCCACCGAGCAGAGCGAAAAAACCGCGCAGGCCCCATCAGGGGAGCGACACGGCTCAACGGGCAGCGCAAGGAGCACACTATAGCCCCTGATGCTCCGTGCGCATGATGATCTCTTCCTGCATTTGCGGCGACAGGCCGACGAAATAGTCGCTGTATCCGCCGATGCGCACCACGAGATCACGATAGGCCTCAGGATGCTCGCGCGCCGCCTTGAGGGTCTCCGTATCCACCACGTTCACCTGGATCTCCAGCCCACCCCGTCGGAGATAGGTCTCCACCAGAGATCGTAACCCCTCCCGAAAATCAGCGGGTTGCTGCGACCGGGTAAAGCGCAGATTGACCGCGATCCCGCCGAGCATAGGCGCGTGATCCCACTTGGTGGCAGAGAGAACGGCCGCCGTAGGCCCTTGGCGCTCGCGTCCCTGGGCCGGCCCCGACCCGTCGCCCAGAGCCTGGCCAGCGTGCCGGCCATCGGCCGAGGCCGCGGTGACGCGTCCCAGTCGCTCATGCATGACCCAGCAGAAAAACCCAGGATGGTATGTTCCGCCGAGGTAAGTGCGGTAGCGCCGCACCTCCTTCGCGATAAAGGCCGTGAGCTGGACCGCCAGGTCATCAACGGCATCATCGTCATTGCCATACTTGGGCGCGCGTTGCAGGAACATCAGCCGTAGATCCTCACGCCCAGCAAAGTCGCTCGCCAGTGCACCACGCAACCCGTCGAGATCGAGTACCTCTTCCTCAAAGACGTACTGCCGGATAGCCACCAGCGCATCCACGAGATTCGCCAGCCCTACGAAAGACGGCTCGATCCAGTTGTAGCGCGCGCCTCCTTGGTCGATGTCGCGGCCACGGGCGAGGCAGTCGTTGACAAAGCAGGAGAGCAGAGGGAAGCCGCCGTGGTAGTAGCGCGTCATCTGAGCGGTGTTCTGCTCGATCACAGCCTCCCGGATCGCCTCGCCCAGGTGATTCTTGTAGGCCTCTACCAGATCCTCAAAGCTCCCGAAGGATTGAGCCGCTTCTACGCGCTCGGCTTCCTCGCCCAAAGGAGATATGCCCAGCAGATCGTGAAGCAACTGGACGAGATTGATATACGGGCTGGCCACATAGACATTGGACGAAGCGACGGGCGTGAGCTCCACGCAGGTGCTGTGCTGGTAGAGGCAAGCTTCTGCCGGCGGAAGGCCCGCCTCCAGCATGCCACGAGTGATGAGGTCATCGCCAAAGAGAGCCGGATGGGTCAAGCCATCGGCCAGCAAATCGCAGGCACGCTCCATAATAGCATCGGGCGTGTCCTCATTCCAGCAGAGCCCAATGCCAGGATACGCCATGCGCGTATGGGCGATACTCTCCAGAAAGAGCTCCGTCAGCTCGTTGCTGACATCCCTCCCACTGGCATCGCGACCCCCAATCATGAACCCAACCGCCAAACCCCGCGGCGTATAGGAACTGAGCATCAGGCAAAGGCAGTCAATCAGCTCTTGCGCCTCTTCGGGAGTGAGCCGGCCCTCGGCCACATCGCGCCGGTACAGTGGCAGGAGATAGCGATCGGGGCGCCCCAACTGGAAGAGCAGCATGAGCTGCCCTGCACAGAGCGCAAATGTCACCAGATGGACCGCCTGCAGCGCCTCGCGAAAAGTCTCGGCCGGATACTCTGGGACGCGGCGACAGACACGAGCGATCTCGCGCAGCTCGCTCGCTCGCGGATCATCGACCGCCAGGCTAGCTGCTTGGCGGTCGGCCTCGTCAGCATAGCGCTCAGAAAGCCGCCTCAGGCCGTCCAGTGCAATCTCGCATGCCCGGTAGAAAGCGTCACGCTCCAAGTCTTCAGGGCGGGTGAGGTCGAGCCGCTGGCGGTAGAGAGCTATCTGCGCGTCAAGACCTCGCAAGCCCCGTCTAAGCAGCACCTCATAGTCAATGGCCATGTGCGCGCGCTGTCCCCAAACGGGGCTGCTCGCTGGCGCCTGCTCTTGGCGCCAGCGCTGCAATTCTGCCCGTTCCTCGTCAGAGAGATTGCGCCGGGAAAAGGTGCCCACCAGCAATTCGTGCCGCCCGATCTCGGGCGTGATACCCTCGAGTACTGCAGACGTCGCTCGAGCGCGCCGGACGATGTTCCAAGGCTCATCGCCACTGGCTAGCCAGGCACGCCCCCAGAGCAACTCCGGCTCCTCCCGTGGGATGGTCTTCTCTGCTAGCAACTGAGCCCGTAGGCTGTTGATCCTCGTCGTTGCCGGAAACGGTTGCATGACGCACGCCTCCTATCCGCCCGTACGTACCTCTATGCCAGCGCTTGCAGCTATATCCGCTAGCCTAGCCATCTTCTCCTTGGAGGGACGCTCTAGCTCGGCCGCGCGATATTCCATACCCAGGCTGCGGTATTTGCCAGTGGCCATGGGATGAAATGGTAGCAATTCGTAGTAGACCAGCGTCCGCAGCCCAGCCACGTGCTCGGCGATGGCACGAATAGCTTCGGCGGTGTCGTTCACCCCTGGCACCACAGGCGTCCGAATGATCAGGGGCGCCCCAGCCTCTGCCAAAAGCCGCGTGTTGCGCAGCACCGGATGGTTGGACGCCCCCGTCACCTCACGGTGCAGGGCATCATCCATAGTCTTGATGTCCACCATCCACAGATCCACAACAGGCAGCATAGAGGCCACACGCTCCCATGGCCAGCACGCGTTGCTCTCGACAGCGGTGTGCACGCCCTCGGCGCGCACGCGCTCCAAGATGGCATAGGTGAAATCCCGCTGCAGTAGCGGCTCACCGCCCGAAACGGTCACGCCGCCCTGCGACGTCTCGTAGAAGGGGCGGTCCCGGAGAGCCTGCGTCACGACCTCATCGACAGATACAAGATCACCCACGAGCACGAGGGCCTCGGCGTAGCAAGTTTCTGCACAGGCTCCACAGGCCTCACAGAGCTCCCGCCGGAAGACGCGCTCGCCATCGACCATAGCGTGGGCGCCGTGAGGACAACGCTCGAAGCACGCCCCGCACCCGATGCAACGCTCCGGGAAGATCTGGAGCTCAGGCCCAGGAGCTAGCGTCTCTGGATTATGACACCAAAAGCATCGCAGGTTGCAACCTTTGACAAAGATGGTCGTGCGGATGCCAGGGCCGTCGTGGATGGAATAGCGTTGAATGTTGGTGACATAGCCCTGCATGATACGCCTTTCGCGAGAGCATCATCCCCGCAGCGATGTCCGATCGGGTCTGGCTGACTTGCGTCCCCCAGTATACACAAAACGGCTGGCCCGTTGGAAGAGCCAGCCGTCCCGACATACAATAGGGTGTGGAATTGCACCGCGCCCTACGGTGTACCGCATGGGGGATTCGAACCCCCGATCTCCGCCTTGAGAGGGCGGTGTCCTAGGCCAGCTAGACGAATGCGGCACATGAATCGTGGCACCTATCCTAGCCAGGAGGGGCATCCCTGTCAAATCGCGACACTCGGAGGGAACACCATGTTGACCGAGATCAGCCTTCGAACCGGCGTACGCACCGAGCTCGTCGACATCACCCTGCAGATACAAGAGGCCATCGACCAGAGCGGCGTAACCGAAGGCCTGTGTCATATCTTCAGCCCTCATACCACGGCTGGCATCACCTTGAACGAGAATTGGGATCCAGCCGTACGGCAAGATCTCGTCACTGCGCTAAACAGTCTCGTCCCGGCCGCAGGCCCCTACCAGCACGCCGAGGGCAACTCCCCAGCACACATCAAGGCCATGCTCACCGGGTTCAGCGCCACTTGCCCCGTGCGCGATGGCCGCTTGGTTCTGGGAACATGGCAAGGCATCTACCTCGCCGAGTGGGACGGTCCACGTCAGCGCCATCTATACGTGACGATTCAGCCCATCTAAGCGCCAGAACCTAGGCCTCCCGCAAAAAGAGGGCTCGGTAGGGCTCCAGATCGAGCGAGATGAACTCCCCAGCCTCTTGCGGCCAGGGAGCCACGTCAGCGGTCACCGGATCCCATATCTCGATGTGGCTCATGGGCACTTTGACGACGAAGCGCTGCCGAGCTTGGCCATAGTTGAACAGCATCACAAAGGTGCGTCCCTCACCACGGCGTATGGTGTGCACTATAGTAGCGTCTTTGCTCAGAAGCTTGACCTCGCTCGCGCCCCAGCCGTGCAGAGCACGCGTCAATGTGGCCACCTCGCTCACGAGAACTGAACGTCCGCCGTTGGGCAGCGTGCGGACCTTATTGGGTCCTACGAACATGAGCGAGGCTATCTGAGCCACGATTCCTGGTTGCCCCGTCTCAGCCTCCACCTCCGGTGCCGCGCCAACGGCCAAAACCTTCCCGCCGAGATGCCAAAACTCGTAGATGGCCATCATCACACGTCGTGGCATCACGCGCGCCATTGGAAGCACGAGGTACTTGATGGAGGCCGGATCGCGCCGCCACCAATGTGGCTCGCGCGGTCCCGTAGCAAATGCCTGGCTGTCCAGCAAGGTATAGTCCAGATTGCTGAGTACAAGCTGCTTCCCGACCTCACGGAAGGTGTCGTCCACAGCCAAGCAGGCCGCCGGCTCCGCCCGCTCATACACCGTCGTCCGCTGCGGTATGAACGTCGCCCACGCCGTCGCGATGGGATAGTACACAGCAATCTCGCCTGCCCAACGACTGCCAACAAGCATCTCACCCAGACGTCCCACATAGGTGTTGATAGCGGACCAATCGTGCGCTGGTGCCTCGTCGTCATCCGACTGCCAGCTCTGACGGTAGTAAGATGTCAGGGTGTTCACGCCTAGCACGTACTGCCATCCAATCGTGCCCAGGATCTCCTCGTCCGTGACCGGATCCAGGCCCCGCACCCGTTGCACGTGGTCTGACGTCTCACTCATCACCCGGGGCGCGTCTACCAGCTCAGCCACGGAACCAAGTAGCTTCGCGTGCAAGGGAATGGCTTCTAACATGCCCGACGGCGTGCGACTTTCGCTGACCTCTGCTCCGACGCAGCGAGAGGAGAGAACGTCAATCCCAGGCCAATCCTGGCGTCGGGCAGACCGCATATAGTCACCATAATAGTACACGTGGGCGATCAGCGATTCCTCCAAGAGCAAGTGGCCGCTCGATGCCAAGCCGCGTTCCTGGCACCAGTCCTGCAGCGTGCCCCCGTAGCGCTCAGCTACAAGCTCGGCCACTAGATTGTGGAACCAGCAGCGGACGCGTGTCTGCTCGGTACCCTGCCCCTCAAAGAGATATGGCAGCAGCGGCAGGAGCTCCTCGCCATAGCTCTCCTCATATCGCTCTTCAAAGTCATAGCACCACGGCACGACCGGCGCCGTCTGGCCTCCGTCCACCAAGTATCCGCCCTGTAGGGAGGGTTCGTCGGTGAACGCTGCTTCAAAGAGATCCCCCAGCGCCTCCCCCAAGCCCTCACGGACGCGCTGCTCGTACGCATCGTACGTCAGCTCCACGAACCTACGCACAGCGCGATCATCCATCACATTGATATAGGGCCGATGCTTATGGACATTCGCCGCCGCGTGGGTCCCCTCATACAGGTACTGCCGGGAAAAGACCATGAGCCTATGATCGCCAACCGGCGTCTCCACGCGAACCTCGGATGAGGCCCCCATCTCCACGGGCTCGCCCGGTAGCACCGGCTCGCCATCCTCTAGGGGACATAGACACACATAGATGGGCTGACCTTCCGGCACGGTGAGCGCAATCTCGCCGGTGCCATCTGCATAGTAGTAGCCCACACCCTCAGCCTGGTATTCCGGATGGTCCCGAAGCGTAAGCCCCCCGGCTAGCCCAGAGGGATAGCCCTCCTCGTCATACAGCCACAGCCAGAAGCCCGCCTGGCGAGCCTCAGCCACACCATTCAAGAACTCGTGCCAGTGCTCCTCGCTCTCAAGATACTGTTCGAACGACACATTGGTGACCAGCCCCCCGAAGCCTGCCGCCTTTAACTTCTCATAGATGTGGCGGCGTCCCTCGGCTGTCGCTGGAATCCGGTGAAACATCTGCAGGATGCGGCGATCCGCTGCTGGGTTGGCGAATCGGGACCTTGTCGTCATCGATATCCTCCTTGGTTATACACCGAGACAGTCTAACCCTCCATGGCGACAAGGTCAACGTGAGCTATGGCAGACGTGTGTTTGGGACACGTCGAACCAGCGGGCTATAATGGGCAAGATACGCATTCGGAGGGAACCATGCCTGTGGATCGCGAAACCATCCAGCGTCTGCTAACCCGGGTCCAGCGCCCAGCGCGCTACGCGGGGGGCGAGCTGCATGCTGTGGTCAAGGACTGGGACAAGTCTAGGGTCTCTTTGGCCCTGGTCTATCCGGACGTGTACGAGATCGGCATGTCAAACCTGGGCCTACAACTTCTGTATGACGTGGTCAATAGGCATGACAAGTATCTGGCCGAACGGGTGTACGCGCCATGGGATGACATGGCAGCAGCGATGACGGATACCCACGTCCCGCTCTACTCGCTGGAAACGTTCCACCCGCTGGATACTTTTGACGTGGTGGGCTTTAGCCTGCAACACGAACTCACCTATACCAACATCCTGACGATGCTCAAGCTAGGGCACATCCCTTTGCTAGCGGAAGATCGTAATGACAGCGATCCGCTGATCATCGCCGGAGGCAGCGGGGCCTACAATCCAGAGCCGTTGGCTGCCTTTTTTGACGCCTTTTGCATCGGTGAGGGCGAAGAGGCCATTATCGAGCTCCTAGATCTGGTGCGGCGTGCCAAAGCACAGAGCTGGGATCGTTCTCGCCTCATTCGGGCCATCGCAGAGCTACCGGGCTACTATGTCCCCTCCCTCTATGACGTCAAGACCGCCGCGAACGGCATGCTTATCCCTCAGCCTGCATTCGAGGGAGCGCCGTCCTCAGTCCTGAAACGGATCATCCCCCGGCTCGGCCCGGTACCTACCAAGCCGATCATGCCCAACATGCGCGTGGTGCACGATCGCGCTATGGTAGAGATCCAACGCGGGTGCAGCCGAGGCTGCCGCTTTTGCCAAGCCGGCATGATCTACCGTCCCGTTCGTGAACGACCAGTAGGGGAGACCGTCCAGGCGGTGGACGAACTGTTGGCTAACACAGGCTATGACCAAGTATCCTTCGTATCGCTCTCCAGCAGCGACCACAGCGGCATTGAGGCCATCGTCCAAGAGACCCTTGAACGTCACGGAGACGATGGCGTCAGCGTCTCGCTCCCCTCACTGCGAACCGATGCGTTCAGCGTTGGTCTGGCAGAGAGCGTCCAGCAGACACGCAAGTCAGGGCTAACCTTTGCGCCCGAGGCCGGTAGTCAGCGCTTACGCGATGTGATCAACAAGGGCGTGACCGAGCAAGACCTGGTGCAAACGGCCACCGCAGCTTTTGAAAAGGGCTGGAACCGCATCAAGCTCTACTTTATGCTGGGCCTCCCAACAGAGACGGATGAGGACGCGCTAGAGATCGCCCGGTTGATCACCGATATCCATTGCCTCGGTCGGCAGATTCGAGGTCGGCGGGTGACGGTGAACGTCACGCTATCCACCTTTGTGCCCAAGCCCCATACGCCCTTCCAGTGGGAGCCTCTGGCAAGCCGGGCAACGGTCTTGCGGCGTCAACGGCTGGTGCGCGACCACGCCAAAGGTAAAGGCATCAAGCTGAGCTGGTCAGAGTGGGATGCCACCTGGCTAGAGGCCCTGATCTCGCGTGGCGACCGCCGGCTCGGTCCCGTCATCCTCAAGGCATGGGAAATGGGAGCGCGCTTCGACGCCTGGCAAGAGCGCTTTTGCCCAGAGCTGTGGAGAGAGGCCCTAGCCTGCTGCCAGTTGGACCCCACGCCATACCTGGGAGGACGGCATCTCAACGATCCACTGCCATGGGGCGTGATCTCCTCTGGCGTCTCTTCAGCGTTCTTGCTCCGCGAACGAAAGCGAGCTCTTGATGGGGTCACCTCGGCTGATTGCAGAGAGCAATGCTACGCCTGTGGCATCCTGACGACGCTTGGGAAGCGTTATCCCGACGCCGCGCAGCGCGTGGCATGGGAGTGCCCATGAGCATGCTAACCACAGCAGTGCAGCGTGTGCGTCTCACATTCTCCGTTCGATGGCCGCTCCAATACGCATCTATTCTGGACATGGGGCGCCTGTGGGAGCGGCTCTTACGCCGCGCCAATGTCCCGGTGGCCTACACACAAGGATACAACCCGCACATCAGGCTACAGTTCGCCGACGCGCTGCCGGTCGGGTACACGAGCGACTGTGAGGCCGTCGACATTTACCTGGGCGAGCAGATAGACGCCAGTCTGCTCCCAGCCACGCTACAAGCCTTCGCGCCTCCCGGCCTGGATGTGACCAACGCCGTCGAGGTAGAGCTCGGGGCCAAGGCCCCCCAAGCTCTCATGCGAGGGGCCGTCTACCAGGTCTCGGCACATACCGATGCCACGCCCGAGGCTATCAGGAATGCACTTGAGGACATCCTGCAGCGCCAGAGCATCCCCCGTCAGCGAAAACGGCGGGGGCGCGTCCGTACGTACGACTTGAGAGAGCTGATCTACGAGCTCGCGTACCTGTCAGGCGTGCCGCCCTGGCACCAACTGCGCATGCACCTGCACTGCGGCTCCCAAGGCTCGGGCCACCCAGCGGACGTCCTAGAGGCCTCAGGGCTCCTCGTCTCTGACCTGCGCGTGCATCGCATCCAGCTCATCTGGGGCAAGCAAGAGGAGCATCCATCATGAAACGGCTGTGGTCCCCTTGGCGAATGGCCTACGTAAGCGCCGAGAAGCAAGCGGGGTGCGTCTTCTGCCACCTGCAGCAAGAAGGCACCTCAGATCAAGATGCGTTGATCCTCTACCGCGGCAAGCATGCCATGATCGTGATGAACAAATACCCATACATCAACGGTCACGTCATGGTTGTGCCGTACCTGCACACTGATACACCTACAGCCCTCGATGACGACGCACTCCTCGAGATGATAAAGCTCGTGAACGATAGCATCACCGTTCTGCGAGAAGCGCTGCATGCCGATGGGTTCAACATTGGCATGAACTTGGGGGCCTCGGCAGGCGCCGGCATCGAGCATCACATCCACATGCACATCGTGCCCAGATGGACCGGCGATACCAACTTCATGTCCGTGCTATCGGACACACGCGTCATTTGCGAAGCGTTGGACGAAACCTACCGCCGGCTCAAGCCGCGGTTTGATGCCATTGCATCCGAGCAAAACGCTCAAAAAGAAGACTAGGCACCGCTGGCGGTTTCTGGTAGAATATGCGATGCTCGGGCTTGCGTTGGCTGTACGCTTGGGTGAATGTGAGCTGCAGACGAATGACAAAGCCATGCACAGTGGCAAAGGAACACTTTCTTTGAAACGACTACCCGTTCTCGATCACGGCTGGGTTCAGCTAGAGGACTGGATGGGTGGTGACAGTGCTGTCATTCGCGGAGCTCGGATCTGTTACCAGTCGCAGGCCAAGACCCCGAACAGCGACGCAAGGCTGATCCGTCGGCTCTTGCGAAGCGAACCGAAACACAACACCGTCTTTGAGCACGCCGTATTCCGCTTTGGCGTGCAATGCCCCATCTTTGTAGCCCGGCAGTGGATGCGCCACCGCATCTGCACTTTTAACGAAAAGTCTTTACGTTATTGTTTGGCAGATCGGCTCTACTACATCCCCGATAATCTAGAGGGCGACGCTAGGGACGCCTACGTAGCCCATATGGACGCCTCGTTTGACCTGTATGAACGCCTAGTAGAGAACGGCAGCCCGCGCGAACAAGCGCGAGGTATCCTAGGCACAGCCGTGTATACACAGTTCGTCTGGACCGTCAACGCGTGGTCACTCATGAACTGGTTGCACAAGCGCCTAGACAAAGGCGCCCAGTGGGAACATCGCCAATACGCCAAGGCTATCCTGTCGCTCTTTGAGGAAACCATGCCCATCACCGGCGGAGCGTTCAAGGAGTACATCCTGCAGGTATGAGGCCATCTTGGGATCAGTACTTTATTGATATCACCAAGCAGGTTGCCACACGTTCCACCTGCTTGCGCCGTCATGTAGGCGCCGTCATTGTGAAGGACAAACGCATTCTTACCACAGGCTACAATGGCCCACCTACCGGACTTCCACATTGCGAGGAGACTGGTTGTTTGCGCGATCAGCTTGGGATCCCGTCAGGTGAGCGCCAAGAGCTCTGCCGAGGCCTCCACGCAGAGCAGAACGCCATCATTCAAGCTGCGCGCTATGGCATACCTGTGGCAGGAAGCACCATCTATGTGACGCACCAACCGTGCATCACCTGCGCCAAGATGATCATCAATGCGGGGATTGTGCGTGTCGTGTGCGCCGACACCTATCCTGACGAGCTGGCCCGCGATATGCTCGATAGCGCCAGCGTGAAGTTAGAGATTTGGCAGAACCCTGACTCGCATCACACACAGTAAGGAGGGACCATGGGCTCTGACGCCAAGATCCAGCAATTGCGCAAGATGCAGCAAGAATCCAAGCTCGGAGGTGGCCAGGCAGCTATTGATAGACAGCACGATAAGGGCAAACTGACCGCTCGAGAGCGGATTGCGTTGCTGCTGGACGAGAACAGCTTCCAGGAGCTAGACGCTCTGGTCACCCATCACGTCACCGCCTTTGGCATGGAAGACCGTGGCGCTATCGGCGACGGTGTGGTCACCGGCTATGGCACCATTGACGGCCGCTTGGTCTATGTATACGCGCAGGACTTTACCGTCATTGGGGGCTCGCTTGGCGCCGCCCACGCGGCCAAGATCGCCAAGGTTCAGGACCTCGCCCTGCGTACTGGAGCCCCCATCATCGGTATCCAGGATTCGGGCGGCGCACGCATCCAAGAAGGTATCCTCTCGCTTGCGGGCTATGCCGACATCTTTCTCAGAAACACATTGGCTTCAGGCGTGATTCCGCAGATCTCGGTCATCATGGGGCCCTGCGCTGGCGGGGCCGTCTATTCGCCCGCTCTTACCGACTTTGTATTCATGGTCAAGGGCACCAGTCAGATGTTCGTGACAGGCCCATCGGTAGTCAGGGCCGTCACCCATGAAGACGTGAGCATGAACGACTTGGGTGGAGCCATGGTACACAACAGCCTCAGTGGCGTGGCGCACTTTGCCGCTGAGGACGACGAATCCTGCCTAGACATGGTACGCACGCTCGTCTCCTACTTGCCCCAAAACAACCTCGAGGATGCCCCGGTCGTCATCAGCGACGACGACCCGGCTCGTGCCGAGGGCTCGCTGGACAGCATTGTGCCCGAGAATCCCCATGCGCCGTACGATATCAAGGACGTCATTGGGGCCGTCGTCGATCAGGAGAGCTTTTTTGAAATCCAGCCGCATTTCGCCAAGAACCTAGTTATCGGCCTGGCGCGACTAGATGGCTTCACTATAGGCATCGTCGCCAATCAGCCAGCCGTCAAGGCAGGGGCATTGGACATTGACGCCGCCGACAAGGGTGCGCGCTTTGTACGCTTTTGCGACGCCTTTAATATCCCACTCATCACCTTTGAAGACGTGCCAGGCTTTATGCCAGGCGTCTCACAGGAGCATGGCGGCATCATCCGCCATGGCGCCAAGATGATCTATGCGTACTGTGAGGCCACGGTGCCCAAGATCACCGTCATCACGCGCAAAGCCTATGGCGGCGCTTACATCGTGATGAACAGTAAGCAGATCCGCGGCGATTTCAATGTCGCGTGGCCCACCGCCGAGATCGCCGTCATGGGACCAGAGGGCGCCGTCGGCATCATCTATCGCAAAGAGCTGGAGGCGGCCGCCGACCCCGAGGCCCTGCGCGCTCAGCTCATTGCCGACTATCGTGAGCAGTTCGCCAATCCGTACTTGGCAGCATCGTACGGGCATATCGATGCTGTCATTGAGCCGAGCCAGACGCGGGCGGTCCTCATCAACGCGCTTCAGATGCTGCGCAACAAGCGTGACGAGATCCCCGCCAAGAAGCACGGCACCATGCCTCTGTAACGTTAGCAAAGGAGCACGATGAGTCCCAATCCGCTCAGAATATGTGATACGACCTTACGAGATGCGCACCAATC
>CAZTMY010000011.1:0-19446 GCA_964614895.1 uncultured Anaerolineales bacterium | reverse complement strand
GACCGGTTAGGCTTTGACCGCCGTAGATACTGCCACTAGAATGGCTCGGCGCACGCAAGGGGGTTGGATGCAGGTTGCCATAAATGGTCTCTTCTGGGATCAACCGACTACCGGCAGCGGCCAGTATCTTCGAGAGCTGGTAGCGGCCCTGGCGTGCATGGACGATACCCGGTTGACCCTCGTTGTTAGTGGAACTCCGCGGACACCTCCACCTCCTGGTGTTGAGATCCGGGATAGCGGGGTTGCGGCTTCTACGAACTTGGGCAAGGTTTGGTTCGAGCAGGTTGCTTTCCCAAGAGCTTGTCGCCGGTCAGGCGTGGACGTGGCGCATGTGCCCTACTTTGGTGCACCCCTGGTTGGATTCTTGCCCCTCGTGCTGACTATTCACGATCTCATTCCGCTCTTGCTGCCAGAGTACCGCGGGGGATGGCATGTGCGCGCGTACATGGTGTTGGCGGCGTACGCGGCTAGGCGCGCCAGGTTGATCGTGACGGATTCGGAAGCGTCAGCGCGGGACGTGGAACGGGTGCTTGGGATCTCACGCGACCGTTTGCGAGTGGTGCATCTAGCAGCAGGGTCGCAATACCGGACCAGCACGCCTGAGCAAGTGCGAGAGAGCCGCGAACGGCTGGGATTGCCGGAGCGCTACTTGCTGTACCTGGGTGGCTTTGATCGCCGCAAAAACGTGCCGGAGCTACTGCGCGCCTTCCGTCAGGCCTTGCCAAAGCTTGGAGGGGTTTCGCTAGTCGTAGCGGGCCGGTTGCCGCGGACCGACACTTGCTTTGCGCCCGACCCGCGGCGATTGGCAAGGGAGCTAGGTCTATCGAGAGAGGTGCAGTTCCTTGGGCACGTATCGGAGCCGGATATGCCCCCTCTCTACGCAGGCGCCGTGGCTTTGGTGTATCCCTCGCGGTACGAGGGGTTTGGCCTGCCGCCTCTGGAGGCGCTTAGCTGCGGCACGCCCGTGATCGCAATGCGAGTTTCGTCGTTGCCGGAGGTCGTGGGTGAGGGCGGTATCCTGATCGCGCCGGGTGATGTGGGGGCTCTGTCCGAGGCCATGTGTGCGCTCGCGGCAGATGCGGCACTGCGAGAGCGACTGTCCCGACGTGGCCTAATGCACGCCGCCCAGTTCTCATGGGAACGCACGGCGCGCGAGACGGCGGCTGTCTACCGAGAGGCGATGGCGAGTGCTTGACAGGACGATCCAGCCCCGAAATGCGGCGCCCGGACGCGCATCCCCACTGGAATGGCGCCAGGTCGGTGCTTTTGGCCTGGCGGTGGGGTTGGCCCTGGCGCGACTGGCCGCTGAGGCTTGCTCACAGCCTTGGCGTTTGATCCATGTCGCGTTGATCGTGGGAGCTGGTGTAGTCTTTGGCTTGGCCGTCGCTTGCGGCATCCGCGAGTTGGAGCGGCATCGCGGGGGAGCTCTCAGGCTGTGGCCGCTGGCAACATTGTTTGTCTACGCGGTGTGGCCGGTGTCTGCTTTCTGGTTAGGGGCTGGTCTGCTTCTGGCCGTTGTAGCAATGGTGGTGATGCTGAACGTGCGGCGTGCCCCGAGCCGCTGGCTGAGCCTTCTTGTACTAGCGGCGGCTTTGGCGCTGTACGCAACCACATGCTCCCGCGCCGCCCTCGGCGCGGATGCCGGCGAGTTCCAGATCGTCGCTAACGTGTTGGGCATCGCGCACCCGCCTGGGTATGCTCTCTACACGATGCTGGGACGGCTGGTCGCCTGGTTGCCGTTGGGGAGCCCGGCCTACCGGATCAATCTATTCAGCGCTATCACGAGCGCTCTCGCGCTGTGTGTGGGGGCAACGCTTGTGCGCCGCGAGACAAGCTCGACGGCAGCCGGTCTCGTGTTCGCTGCAGGGTTGGGGCTGGGTGCCACTTTCTGGGTTCAGAGCACGACCGCGAATATCCGCAGCTTGCTCGTGTTGCTCCTCTTGCTCTGCATCGACGCCCTCTTCCGATGGCGGCGTGATCCCACAACTGGGCGGCTTGCTTGGGTTGGCCTGACGTTCGGGCTGGGCGCTGGGCACCACAGCTCGCTGTTGCTCCTGGGGCCAGCGCTAGTCAGCTTTGTCCTAGCGTGCGATCCCGCGATGATACGTTCGCCTCGCCGTTGGGTGGCTCCCCTTGGCGCCTTTGCCGCAAGCCTGCTGGTTTGGCTCTACCTGCCGATACGTTCCGCTACAGGGAGCCCGTTTGATCCCGCGCCGATCGCCAGCATGCGAGCGTTCTGGGAGCATGTCTTAGCCCTGGGCTTTCGTGGGGACATGCTCTACTACCGTACCTTGCCCGCACTGATGGGACGTCTGGGCGTGTTCGGGCAGATCCTTCGTTTGGAGCTTGGCTGGCCCCTGGTGCTGGGTTGCCTTGTGGGCGCTGTGCTCCTGGGCCGAAGGGATTGGCGAGCGCTGTTGCTGCTGGGAGGTATCTGGCTCCTGAATGCTGCTTCGGCGCTGACGTATCGCGCTCCCCAGACCGTCGAATACCTATTGCCCACCTACGCTGGCATGCTATTAGTACTGGCCTTGGGGCTAGGGAGCTGGCAGACGACCGGTTGGCACGCCGACGCGCGGGCGACGCTGCTAAGCGCCTTGCTGGCGGCTGCTTTGGCGAATGGCGTCTCCAACTGGACCAGCCTGCGCGCGCTGGGAGAGGACGTCACGGATCAGCGGTACGCAGAGGCACTTCTGGAAGCTGCGCCTGAGGACGCTCTGGTGCTCAGCAACTGGCACCATGCCACAACCATGTGGTATTTGCAGACGGTGGAGGGCCAGCGGCCAGACGTGGACATCGTATATGTTTACCCGGAGGGCGATACGCCCAACCAAGAGGTCTGGTTGCGTCGCATTGGCGAGGGACTGGCCACGAGACCCGTTGTGGTAACGAACTGGTTTTACGGCTATCAGTCTAGTGGCTACAGATACCTGCCCCTGGCAGACGGCTGGCAGGTGTTTGATGACAAAGGCGGCGCTATCCCAGAGGATGCTCAGGCTACCAGCGTGGTCTTTGACCAGGGAATGCGGCTGCGAGGGGTTGCAGTGGACGCTGCCGACGCCCGTCCGGGTGGCGATGTGCGCGTGCGAATCTACTGGGACGCGCTGCGGCTGCTAGATCGCGATTATACGGGGTTTGTGCAGCTCATCGGCCCAGATGGTGTCCTGGGGCAAGGAGATGCTCCTCACCGGGCAGAGGAGATCGATCCGGGGACATTGCAGGTTGACGCTCACGAGATGTCCCTTCTGTGGCATGCCAAGCCAGGCACGTACCAGTTGATCGCCGGCTTTTACTTCCTGGACGACGCGGGGATGTGGCAGAGGTGCACGGTCAACGGTGCCGATCACGTTGTGGTAGGCGAGATCGACGTCTTGCCCCAGAAGGAGCTACCGGCGAGTCTCCATCCCGTCGGCGCTATCTTTGCTGATGGCGTCTCGCTCATGGGCTATGACTATGATCGGGGCGTGGCGGGCCAGACCCGCATCTATCTGCATTTCTCTCGGCAGGGGGCGGGTCGGGGCGATGGTCGGTCGGAGATGCTACGCGCGAGTCTCTGGCTGGATGGCGCGTCGGTGGGATCTGCCGACGTCCCGGCATTGGTACGTGGCGAGGCGACGACGGTGGTCGTAGACCTACCTGGAACGCCTGTCGCGCTGGATCTGACGCTGGAGACGCTTGACGGCGAACGTCTGCCTTGGGCTGGGCCGTGGCATCTGCGCCGACATCAAGGTTTCCGGCTGCGCCTTCCGAATGTGGCGCAGCGCTATGTTCCCTTGGGAGGTGATGTGGCGTACACGGGCCTCACCGTGCGGGACCGTGCGGTGAGGGATATACCGGGCACGATGCTCCTTGCCAGTGACTGGCTGGCGCTGCGGCCCTTGATGCGGGACTATACTGTTTCAGTAGGGGTGCGTACCGCGGCAGGGGAGATCAAGGCTGATGGGACGCCGGTCATGGGGGCGATTCCCACGCTAAAGTGGCTCCGCGGATGGCACGTCCGCGATGAGCGCACTTTGGGACCGGAGGCGATCGATGGGCGTACCATACAGGGGTACAGCGTCGAGATGTACGATGCTTTCACCCTGGCTCCTCTACAAGTGCTAGACGAGCGGTTGGTCCGTGAGGGACAAGGGACCCGTGTACTGGAGCCCCTGCCTGCGCGCTAGGGCTCGCTTAAGGGAATGACGACGGAGCCGATCCCAGCGAGCGTGGCGCGATCGTAGAGGATGATCTCGATATGATCCCCCGATGAGGATACCCCCTCTGGCAGTGGGAGCAGCACCCGATCCGTGAGCACCTCTCCCGGTTTCCAGAGGCTGGTAGGGTAGCCTCCCAGGAACGGCGGGATGTCCCGCGCGGCCAGGGTCTGGCCTTGGGCATCCTGTAGCCGCAAGGATAGCCAGTAGTTGCGCGGGGCCTGTGCGAGTGCCTGCCAGGTGAGCTCCACCGCGAGCGTTCCCCCTCCTTGGGCCGAGCTAACCACATCCGTCAATGCTATGACAGGCGGCGTCTCGGGTGGGCCATAGGTGCCCAGAGGCTCAGTGGCAGGGGCTGCCACATCCCCTGCCCTGACTTGTAGGGGCATGAGGGTGATGGTGCCCATGGGATATCCCGTGGCCGTGGTGGGCTTTAGCGCAACGTCATCGTCAAGAACGTCGATGTAGATCGCGTAAAATCCGGGTGCTAGGTGCTCTGGCAGCGCCAGCTTCAGTTGGATGTCCCGTCTATCTAACGGAGCCGTCGCTTCTGCCCACACCGGTGCGGGTGGCAGCAAGTGGCCGCTCAACCCCATCAGGCGTGCCCGAACTACCAAGGGCGTCGATTCCTCCCACCTGAGCTTGACTTTGACCGACGAGCCTGGCGTCGCCAACTCGGGCTCGATAGTATAGGCAACCAAGTGTGCGTCTCCCCAATGGATGCCTTTAG
Source organism: uncultured Anaerolineales bacterium (assembly GCA_964614895.1). GTDB lineage: Bacteria > Chloroflexota > Anaerolineae > UBA1429 > UBA1429 > DAIRUQ01. The sequence goes on along the minus strand of CAZTMY010000011.1, from coordinate 14,520 downwards.
TCTCGCGATGGAGCAGCGGGCAACGCTGAAAGTCAGCAACGACGGGGCCGGTAGGTGCGTCGCTCGGGGTCGCTAGCTGGCTAATACCTAGCGTACCAGCTACGCCGATGAGCGACGCGGCGGCGCCAATGAGCACGATCCCTAGGAGGCGTCGGCTGGTATAGAGCGTCTGTGCCAGAAGTGCAAGTCCTAAGGCTGAGGCGAGCAGGGAGAGCATGAGGCTGTATCGGCGGACGGGCGTGCGCGTGAAGCGCAGCTCTACGTCGTGGCTGCCAGGTTCCAGCCTTAGGCCAACAAGTCCGAGGCCATCTAGCGGCTCGATGCCCTGAGGCGCTCCATCCACCATAGCTTCCCAGCCAGGGTAGTACGTTGTATGGAAAGCCAGCAAGCTGGGCGCTGTGACTTTGATGGTCCATGTTTCGCTGTCTGGCGTGACGCTTTTGGGGATGGCGGCAACGAGTTCTCCCTTGAGCACCAATGGCGCTGGTTTGGACCCCTGGCCAAGCTGTACCGCTGAGGTCCGTGGCTGGGGAACCATCAAGCGCGGGAGGTACTCGTGCCGGATGGTGGTGCCGATGTTGCCCGAGAAGGTCTCGTAGAGCATCAAGCGCCGCGGTGTGATGTCGTTCGGTGTGATGTGGACGCGATCAAGTGACAGGCCTCGCATGCCTCCCCATACCGCTAGAGTGACGATGCCCACGGTTGTGGCCCATTGCAGGGCGAGCGGCCGGGTGGGGATCAAGGTGGTCGCAAGCAAGGCAATCAGCAGGGCTTGGATACTCAAGAGGCGCCAAGGAAACTGCGCCATGGCGATCAAGGGCAGATGATCCCACATGGGGCGCGAGAACGGCAGCATCATGGCCGTGTAGGCAAGGACTGCCACGACAGTGAACATCTGCCAGGGTTTGGGGGGATGCTTACGTATGGCGCGGGCTGCCAGCGCGATCAGTCCCAGACATCCGACTAGTGCTTGCAACAAGCCCATGCGGAAGGGGTGGGTTTCCGCTGTGAGAGCATAGTCATGGGCCAGGCGAGGTTGCACCAAACCGTCACTCAAAAAGTGACCAGCATAGTGGAGGTAACCGGTGGTCTGTTCTTGAAGCTGTACCAAGGTGCGCTCGCGCAGGGCTGGCGCCCAAAACCAGACTGAGAGCAATAGGCCTAACGTCAGGCCGGCAGCCCCTCCCCAGAGCAGGTTGCGTCGTTGTGGCAGAGACGCGGTCACGACGCGGACGCCGAACCACGCCAACGCCAACGGGGCAAACAGCATCGCGGAGACATTGTGGCTCAGGATGAGAGCTGAGAAGGCAGCGCCGAGCGCCAGAATGCCTCCCGGGATCATGCGTGGGCGCAGTCTCTGGATGCAGAGCAGGACGACTGGGTACAATGCCATGGCTGTGAACTCGGACAGCGCGTCGCCTCGCACATAAACGTTGGCCAAGTGATACGGTGCGAAGGTATAGAGAGCCGCGGCGAGCAGCGCTGCGGCAGGAGACGCTGACAGGCTGCGAGCGAGAGCATAACTTGCCACACTGGCGACGACGAACCCGAGGAGCTGGGTTATCTGGATACTGAGGACCAAGTTTGCGCCAGCCCAATGCAAGATTGCTGCCACATAGTAGGGCAGTGAGGCGTAAAAGTCGAAGAAGGGGTAACCCAGGCCATGGGCTCCGTTCGGTAGCCAACGTGCGGGGAACACGCCGGCGCGCAGGTTAGTGGTGAGTTGCTGGACTCTCAGCAGCAGGAAGGGGGAATCGCCGCCAGCGCGCGTTAGCACCATGCCTGGCCCGGCAAAGATTGGCACACTCGCCATGATGCCTAGCAACAAGGCCAGAACGGCGCCCAAGCGCGGGGTCCTGGCCTTGTTGCCTGTGTTGGTCGTAGGGGCGTTCATGTTAGATGAACGCGGCAGCTAAACGCGTGCGCGGAAGAACCGCAGAGCTATGGGCAGCAGCAGCGCTACCAATGCCAGAAGGATGCCACTGATGCTCATGAGCGAGCGGTTGCTCGCCCTCTCCGGCGGCAGAGGCATGGCTGTCGCTGTGGGTTGCTTCGGGACACTGCTGGCCGTCGCCTCTGGTGTGGGCTGCGCTGTCTCGGTCGGCGTAGCGGTGGGCAAGGGCCGCTTGCCAAAGGCTATTTGCAGCGATTCGCCGCTGTCAACCTGGACTGCCCAGGCATCGGGCGAGGTGGAGACAAAGCCGGGCGTGTCTGTTGTCGACACCTGGTAGAGTCCTGGGGGCACCTCAAACGGGTGCGGCTCGCTGGCCCCATCGGTCGTATAGGTCAGAAGCGGCTCGCCTGCCTCGTTGGCGATCTCGACGGTCACGCCCGCGAGGAGCGGCTCTTTGTCGTCATGCCGGCGGTTGCCGTTGGCGTCCTCGTAGGCCGAGATGAGCAGGGTTGCTGGCACCTCGGTGGGGACCGCCGTGGCGGTCGCTGTCGCCTCGGGCGTGGGAGTGGCGGTGGGTTCGGATGTTGGCTCGGGCGTATTCGTGGGGCGTGGCGTGTTTGTCGGTACCGCCGTGGGAGCAACGTAGGTCAGGCAGACGGCATCAAAGTAAGCGTCATTGTGCTTGACGGGCCACTCGGCCTCACCGCGTAGGTATGCGGTGATCGTTCCCCCTTGGGCCCGAGCGCTGACGCTGAGCTGGACCCACTGGTCAAGCGTGCGGTTCGGCTCTGACCAAACGATATTGTTGGAGCGCCAATCGGTGCCCCCCGTCGGATCGATGCCAACCATGAGGGCATAGGCTCCGTCTTTGCTGACCGCCGGATCATCCTCCGTTGAGCTCCAGGCTTGCGCCCAGGCGGTCAGTGTCACTTGGCTACCGGCGGGCACGTTCACCTGTTGATAAATACCGGCTCGGTGCGTGGCATAGACCTTGCCCCACTTTTGTGCCCAGGTGCCCTCTTTGATGCGCCGAGTGCCATGCCACTGAGCGTTCTCGGCATCCCACTCTGGGCGGTGATTCAGCCCTTGATCCTGATGCGGCCCGTCTTGGAACCAGGGATACCAACCGTTGGCCACCTCTACTTCGCCGGCTTCTCTGGCGGTAAAGCCTTCCTCAAAGTTCGGGTTCGCCAGAGGCGTACCTGGGCAATCGGCGCTCACCACGCTGGTGAGTGAGAGAGCGAGCAGTAACGCCAGCATTGTCGTTGCGATGGGATGGTTGCGCGGGACACGCATTACGGGTACTCCTTTGTCGTGGTGATCTCAAGGCCAAAGCGGTAGTACTAGCTGATCGGCATCGAGCGCAACGCCATTGGGCGCGGCTAGGTGTAGGTGCTCCATGGTCGGATACTCATACAGGCCCACTGCGAGTTGAGCGTTCTCTGGAACGTCACGAACACCGTCAATGACGTGGACATCGGCCACCAGATCACCCGATCGCCAAACCTCCGTCGGGTAGTAGCCCAGCCCGGTAGGTCCGTCATGTTGGCCGATTTGTATCCCGCCGTCAAGCAGATGGACAAACGCGACATAGTTGGCATCAGGTGGTTGGTCGCAGCGCCAGAATAGCGTGACACAGACTCCTTCGTTTGGCAAACTAGCCGCTTTGTAGCCCAGGAGTGATACACCTCGCTCCCATCGTTGGTTCGCGTTCGTGGGAGCATCGTCTATAGGTGCTGCTTCTAGGGCGATGTACAGGAGCCGAGGCTCGGATTCCAGGTCACCGCGCTCCAGAGTGCCCTCGCGAACAGTGATGAGACGATTCCTCGGCAACGCGGCTAGGGCGGGAGCTAGGTCTTCGTATGGCCAAGTCGCGACGAGCACCCGTTCGGCGTCGGGAGGATCCTGTGCTGGGAGGAGGGCTAGGCGCTTTGCGCCGTGACACAAGAAGCGTAGAGATGGCCAATTGTCCCACAGCCTGGGCGCGACGTACGCTTGCTTTGGCCCGTCGTTTGGCGTCGCGGTCGTGATGGCAGATTTGCCCTGCCAGCCCGTTCCTAGGAACGCATTGAGATCCGCGGCTAGGGCGGTCGCGCCAGATTCAAAGTTGTAGTAGACGCTGTCGCTGTGCAGATGTTGGTAATATGCGTGCATGCCCGCGCCCGCGTGCCCGACCAAGATAGCTGCCGTGAGAAGCCGAGTGGAGCGTTGGCCGATGTAGGGTGCCACTAGGCGTGCGACGTGGGCTAGGCCCATGGCGGGAAAGATGTACAGGATAGGGAGGACGCCGGTCCCCCGTAAAAAGTGTGGCGCGCCTTCCGCTAGGATGGTTGGCATGAGCATCACAGCCAGAAAGATGAGAGCCAATGCCATGCCTCGGTCATGCTTGGCCCGTCTTGCCGCCAGATAGATGCCTAGTGCAAAGGCGACTGCCAGCAGCGGCTGGAACATCGGGCGGAGGGGGATGTTGTGACGGGGGATGAAATCGCCCCGCCACACCCAGGCAAGAAGGGTCCGTCCTAGGTTGCCAGCCAGTGTTCGCCAGGGCTCGCCGCCATGAATCGCAGGGTTGAAAACGCTTACCTGGCTGGTGCGTCCAATGGTGGTTTCCCAATGGGTGGCCATGTACCAGAGGAGAGGACTGGCCACAAGGATGGCGCCCAACACGAAGGCCAACCAGCCTCGCCACCAAGTTTGGCCGCGACGCCAGGCGACTAGCCATGCGATGAAGAAAGCCAGCGCACCGAATCGGGCAGCAAGATAGGTGTACCAGCTCAGCCCGTATGTTATGCCCGCCACCAGCGCCAACAACCACGACCGATGGCGTGACCCTCGGTACCAGAGAGCCAAGGAGACAGCTAGGATCGGCACCATGACGACGGCGCGGAACGCCACGCGGCTCAGGTTCACACTCCAGACGGCTGTAGCGGCGAGAAAGGCGGCCACCAGTGCTTCTAGAGGCGACGACAGCTCTCGGGCGAGCCAGTAGATAGCAGGAATCGTGAGCGTACCGACGATGGCTGACGTCAGGCGTAGCGCCAGGGGGGTGATTCCCAAGAGCGCTAGGGGCAGTGCCAGGAGATAGATGAACAGTGGCTCACGGCCGTTGTTGGCCTCAAAGTAGAGAGGCGTGTGGCCGTCCAGGATGGCCAGAGCATCCAGGCCGTTGTAGGCCTCATCTCGGTAGAGCCCAGGAGGCAAGCTGCCGAGTTGCACGAAGCGCAGCGATGCTCCCACTAGCGTAATGACGAGGAGGGATATGGTCAGCAGGCATACGTTGCTCTTTAGGTCAGAGGTGTGATGGTCTGGCTGGCCTGAGACCATGGGTCCGTGACTCCTGCGTTGTGCCGTCATCGTCGGCAGTGGCTGCCTATAGGAAGGATAGGACGTCGTTGCCGGGCGGGTCGACGCTCCCTTTGCCCAGGTGAGAGGCGAGCCGATCCAGGACATGGGCGCGTAGCCTGACGAGCGCCTCTCGCCCCTCGGGTGTGGTACGCAGGTGGAGCGCGACCGTGCGGCGATCGTACATGCGCGCAGCGACTTCCAGTGGGATGCCCAGGCGCGCGTATACCCAAAGGAGCAACTCTCCGTAGAGCTCAGTATGGCGGAACTCGCCAAAAGCCGTAGTTGGCTGCTGTTCCCACGTCAGGCGGGGTACCTGCGCCACTATGGTGTCGCGCAAGAATGCCTCAACGATGGTACAGGTCTCGGGACCATAGTGCCAGTAGTCGCTCGCGCTGAGCGTGGAGAGGACGGGCTCGTCCGTGACGATACGCTCTGCCTCGGCTCGTCCATAGAGCTTGTAGCCGCTACTGAGGTCGGGAGGATCGGCTCCTCGACAGTGCTGCAGGTCAGGTGTGTGGCCTTGCCTGGCTAGCGCCCAGATGACAGCGTCTAACGTAACATGATCCAAGAGCGTTTCCAGCTCCCCTCTAACCCATCCCAAGGGATGATGCCGGCTGCCGCGAGATCCGATGACGATCAGGCGCGTGTGTCCGTAGAATCGCTCCAGTGCCTCCGCGGCCGCAACCAGAGCCGGAATGTGGGCTGGCAAGTGGTCACCATCGCCATCCCGGATGATGGCATAACGCAGGTCCTCTCTCTGTGATAGGAGCCGTGCCAAGCCCTCGCGTAGGGCCCAGAGCTTGCCGCCGTTGTCCGATAGCACCAGGAGGCGGTAGGGACGGCCGTAGCGTTTACGGAAGCGCTCGTTCGTCTCCGCGGCGAGCGCGGCAGTCCTGTCATCACCGTCTACCACCAGCCACGTATTGTCCGGGGACACATAGTGTGGGCAATCGAGAACAGTGAGCCAGATGAGCTCCCGGACAGTGTCATCCGAGGGTTTGCTGGAGAAATAGGTTGGGATGATGATGCCCGCATGGGGGGCAATAGGGCCGAGTAACGGAGCAGACGGCATGAAACCTCCACCAGACTTGCTAACTGCGGCAGCATGTCACGGGTTACAGGCCCTGTCAAATCGGCTGCTGGCTCCATGAGTCATTGACAAGAGGGGCATCGCATGCTAACGTCGAGCTCACTGTGAGGGACATATGGCACATCAACGCTTTCGTTTTCGCAGCCTCGACGAGCTTGCGGAGGCGTGTGAGACGCTTGGCGTCTCGCTGCCGTTGGCATCTGATCTGTCGAGCCTAGGCCGCCGGATACGCATCGGGCGAGGTGAATCGCCTAATGCCATGGCCGTGCATCCTATGGAAGGATGCGATGGCACGGCGGATGGCAAGCCGGATCGCCTGACGCGACGGCGTTACCACCGTTTTGCTTCAGGCGGATGCGGACTACTCTGGTTCGAGGCAACTGCGGTCGTGCCTGAGGGGCGAGCGAATCCGCGGCAGTTGATGATGGCGCCGGGCACCGAGGCGGCCATGCGTGACATGCTTGCTTCCTCCCTGGCGACCGCCCGCGAGTCGATGGGCGAGGACTGGCGGCCATACACCGTGCTCCAGTTGACCCACTCGGGGCGGTACAGTCGACCCGATGGACGCCCAGCGCCACTGTTGATCCAGCATGACCCATTGCTGGATGGGTCTGTTGCCGCATCGCCGGATACACCGGTCGTTTCCGATGTGTACCTCGATGGGCTAGTGGATGCCTACGTGGCTGCGGCGCGACTCGCGGAGCGTTGTGGATTTGATGCAGTGGACGTCAAGGCTTGTCACCGCTACCTCATCTCCGAGTTGCTAGCTGCTCATACACGTGACGGACGCTATGGCGGGGCACTGGAGAATCGGACACGGTTGCTACTCGGTGTGGTGCGTCGCATCCGCGAGGAGGTGCCTTCGCTGGATGTGGCCGTGCGGCTGAATGTGTATGACGGGCATCCGTATCCATGGGGGTGGGGCGTTGATCGCGATAACGTTCAGGTGCCGGATTTGACGGAACCACTGTGGCTGGTGGGCGCTCTACGCGACGCTGGCGTTGCACTGGTGAACGTGACGGCGGGGAATCCCTACTACACGCCGCACATCAACCGACCGTTCGACGAGAACGTGAATGGTGGCTATGTGCCAGATGAACACCCGCTAGTCGGTGTAACGCGCTTGATTGAGCTGGCTCGGAGGATCAAGGAGAGCTACCCAGATCTTGTCGTGGTGGGAACGGGATACTCGTGGTTGCGGCAGTACGCGGCGAATGCTATGGCGGGTGTCCTGGAGCGCGGATGGGCCGATGTTGTTGGGATGGGGCGCGGTGCCTTTGCCTATCCGAACTGGGCGCGTGATGTCTTGGAACGGGGTGCATTGGATCGACGTCGTGTTTGCATTGCCTGTAGCCGGTGTACGCAGATCATGCGCGATGGCGGACGGACGGGCTGCGTGATCCATGACCGTGAGGTGTACGGACCGATCTACGAGGCGGGCCGCGAACGGCACAAGCGGTAGGAGACGATAGGCTGATCAGGCTGGAGGTTGCATGTCGTTCATGCGGTTTGTGGTGAACCTAGTTCTGGCATTGATCCTCATCGCCTTGTCCGGCGGCGTGCTGGCTCTTGGCTACGGTTGTGCGGTCGCTGGTTCATGGGATGTAGTTGGGCTTGACACGGGGCAGGCGGAAGGCGATTGGCTGTGGCTGGACGGTGAGCCTTTCTACTACCAGTTCTGGGGCGTGGACGAGGGCAAAGCTGTGGTGCTGGTTCACGGGCTCCAGGTGGAAGGCTCTAAGACGTGGGAGCCTACGGCGCGTGGCTTGTCGCGTGCCGGCATCCGGGTGCTGACCGTTGATCTACGGGGTTTTGGCCGCTCGACGCGAACGGGTGAAGATGCAGAGTTCGCCCTGGAAGCCCAGGCGGACCTACTCGCTCGAATCATCCATCAATTGGGGCTTGCGGATGCCATGCTGGTGGGCCATGGCTGGGGTGGCGCTGTGGCTCTGCGCGTGGCCGAGGACCAGCCGCAACTGGTTGATCGAGTGGCGCTTCTGTACCCCGAAGGTATGGCCGATGAGCGGCTTGTGCCTGGGCGCCTGCTTCGTCTGCCGTGGGTGGGCTCGGCGTTGGCGTGGGGAGCTTATGCAGGAGGGCCTCTCTGGGCTCATCATCAGCGCCAGGGATTTCTTGATCCAACCCTTATGCCGTTGGGATATGTCAGCGATATGCGGTTGTTGTCGCGGGTGATGGGTACACTGGATGCCTGGACGCGCATCGGAGGTCTTGCGGGTGACGCGCTGTACGGTGATGTAGCACGTCCTGATCTACCCGTGCTGGCGATACGATCTGCGGCCTCGGGGGAAGAGCTGAGACCACAATGGCTTGCCGAGGTTCCGGAGGAGGACATAGTCACCCTGGATGCAGGTCGCTGGCTTCACATTGAACAGGCGGACGCCGTGAACGCGCTGCTAGCGAACTTTTACCAGGAGCCCTAGTTTGGCCTCGTGGCGATACCCCGCTTTCGCTTTGTTGCTGCCCCAAGGCATCTTGGATCAGCGACCAACGCTCTGGCGGAGCTCTGCGATGGCATCGGCAGCCGAGTGCAGGTTGAGCTCTCGCAGCTTGGCGTCCGTTGGCCAACCAAGGGCGCGATCCCAACCCGATAGGTCATAGTAGCGATCCAAGAGATCCTTGAACTCGTGCGCATCCGCGCTGAGATGGCTTCCGTCGGTCTTGTCTGACCACTGGTAGTGTGGTATGACGGCCTCATCCAGCGTGCGGGAGCGGCCATTGTTGCGGATCTCGATGCAACGCTCAAGATTCAGGATGCGCTCGGCGGCCGGACGTCGCATCGCGTCGGGCTCGATGTCCAAGCCTGTGGCGGCTTGGAACAGCAGCCACTCGGCATTCACATTCCCGATGTCATCGTCTGGGACCGGCGTACCATCTTCGGGCGGGAGCTGGATGACTGGGTACTTCCAGTCGCACACGCCCATGCTGTCCTTCAGGATGGCGCAATGCTGATGGTACATCGTAACGTATTCAAGCCATGCTGTTCCAGGGTGGGCTGCTTTCTCGGAGCCGTATAGGACGCGTGCGATCTGTTTGAACCGTGCGGGAACGTCTTCTGGCTTGCGTGGATTCTCTGGGTAGCCATAAAGCGGGTTTAGGAAAAAGAACCCGTGGGTGCTCGGAGTCACGTCGCGAGTGGAAACGGCATAGAGGAGCGCCGAGTGTTCCCAGAAGGGGCTGGGATGGCGTTCCATCGTGCGGCCCTCGCGATGCCAGCCATGGCCGCGGCTGCCCGCATCCTCAAAGAACTCTGCCAGATAGCGGGGCCCTACCTGGTGCTTGTCATAAAAGCGCGAAAGCCCTTCGGCATAGTCATTGCCCAGCCCGCGACGATGGGCCACATCGATGAGCCAACGTCCCCACCACTCGGCGTCGTTGATGTCTAGGGGCTCACCGGCGATCTCAGTGATACCCATATCGCGGAGAGCGCCGAAATAGTGGCTCCACGTGTGATGCACCCAGTTCGTGATCCCTAGGTCGTTTGCCAGGTTGGTGAGATCGGCCCCATCTTGCCCAAAACCGCGTGTTGCGCGGATAGCGAGTTCATGACCGCGTACGTCGTGGCCCTCGTAGAGCATGGCATCGGGCGCGGGTTCTCCGCGCATCCAGATGCCATCAACGCACGAGGTCATGACCCATGACGTCCCCAGATGGTATCGGTCGGGTGCACGGCGGAGGCGGGTGTGGCAGCGTGCGGTGCAGCCATAGGTGCAGGCACGGCGGTTGGGCCCCGGGTCAGGTTGGCCGTTATAGTAGAGCCCGGTGCTGATCTTCTCCGTCACCAAGCGGATGGTGTCCAACATCTGGCGAGGGTGAGCAATGCGGACCCGGCCAGTACCCCGGACGACGATGGCTTTGAGGTTTTTGCTTCCCATCACGCCGCCCATGCCCGCGTTGCCAGCGGCGTTCCCGAGGCGGTGCTGGATGGTGGCAAAGCGCACGCGATGTTCCCCTGCTGGCCCGATGGCCGCGACCTGGTGAGCTGCGGTGTGCGTCTCCTTCAAGAGCCGCTGCGTCTGATAGACGCCTCGCCCCCACAGCTCGCGCGCATCGCGTAGTGAGACCTTGTCATCCTCGATGAGGAGGTAGCAGGGGGCGTTGGCGCGCCCGTGCAAGTCGATGGTGTCATAGCCCGCGAACTTGAGCTCAGCGCCTAGGTAGCCTCCCACGGTAGAGGATGTCCACATGGGCACGGGGTAGCTCCGCGGTGAGAGGGAAGAGATAACTGTGCGTCCTGCGGTGGGCGCACCGGTGCCTGCCAGGGTGCCGGCAGAGAACACAAGGTGGTTCTCAGGATCGTAGGCCCCCACGCCAGGGAGCACGTGCTCCCAGCCTATGCGTGCGTTCCACCCTCGCGCGCCCAACCATTCTGTGGGTGACGGTGTCTCGAGAACTCGCGCTTCTCCGGATGTCAGATCAACCTGGAGGGTCCGACCGGCGTAGCCGCAATGTCGTTCACTCATTTGTCCGTGTCTCCTGCGGGGAGCGTTTCCATGGTCAGCGCCTTGCCAGCTAGGGGGCAGAAACGCAGGCAAGCGGGGCCCTCTTCCATGTCTGAGCACAAGTCACACTTGATGGCCAGGCGTTGATCAGGGTGGCGCTTGGGGATGTCCCACGGGCATGCTTTGGCACAGAGCATGCACCCGACGCACTTTTCAGCGTCGATGATGACGGCGCCGGTTTGTGGATGGCGGGACATGGCGTCCATGGGGCACGCCTCGATGCAGGGCGCATCTTCGCACTGCTGGCAAAAGCGCGCGGTCACCATCGCTCCATCAGCGAACTCGTCAAACGCGATGTTGATGCGTGCTAGCGATGGGCTCACGGCGCCCTCGTGCGTCAACGAGCAGGCCATCTCACAGGCGCGGCAGGCGCGGCAGGCATCACCATCGAAGGCGAGGCGTTGGATGCGGCCAGCCGTGACGATGCCTGTCTGGGGCATTGAGCGCTTGGGGCACATAGAATCCAGTCCTTCCTCTGCAGCAAGTATCAGGCGAACAGTATGCTACTATAGAGAGATCAGCGTAGCAGGCAAGTCGCAAGAGAGCTCCGAGATGCGGCAAGAGCTATCAGGCATTGTCGGCGGCAAAGGGCCCAGTTTCTATTGCGGCCGCGGCCGTTTTGCCTTATAATGTGGACATTAGAGATGTGATCCGTTGCATTCTCAGAGCGAGCTGCGTGTCGAGAGCCGATGCGACAGAGCCCTTGCCTATGAAGCAAGGGAACAACCCGACAGGAGGTCGAGATGGATGATCCGGTACGCAGGATTCAGGTGTGGGCGAGCCATGGGACACTGCGCCAGTTCTTCACAGAATTAAACGCCAAGCTTGTAAACCTGGATGCTCAGTGTGAGCTCGAGGGGAACACCATCACGTGCTACCGCGTGACCAAGTCGGGCGGGTTCCTCGGCATTGGAGCCCGCAAGGTCAAGACGCCGCTTCTGAAGCTCACAAAGGAGGGGGATCAGATTTCGGTGGCTGAGGATCCTCTCGACCGTGAGTTTGTGAGTCAGCTGGCTGCAGGGTTCAAGGCGCACTGATCGTTTCTTGTGGTGGGTAGTCCACCTTGAGGCCAGACCTCCCAGAACACAGGGGAGGCCTGGCCTTGTGCCTATCAGTAGCTGACCCTAGGCCGCTCGCTGCCGTTTGTGGACCTCGTACTGAGATGCTATACTATCGACCCGGGCGCTGTGCCCCACATCAGATGGGAGGGTACAGATGACCCGGTTTCTCTTTTTCACGGGTGGAGTCGTGTCTGGGCTCGGGAAGGGCGTCGCTGCTGCCTCGGTGGGGCGGATCCTCAAGGCGCGCGGACTGAGCGTGTCCGTGCAAAAGCTTGACCCGTATCTCAACGTGGACCCTGGCACTATGTCGCCCTATCAGCACGGCGAAGTGTTCGTGCTGGACGATGGCACCGAGACTGACCTCGACCTTGGCCACTATGAGCGGTTTGTGGATGTGGCCCTAACCGAAGATTCGAGTATCACGACGGGGCGGATCTATTCAGAGGTGTTCGCGCGAGAGCGACGAGGCGATTTCCTCGGGGGCACCGTCCAGGTGATCCCCCACATCACCGACGAGATCAAACGGCGGATCCGGTTGGTTGCCGAAAAGAGCGGCGCCGATATCGTCATCGTCGAGATCGGTGGCACGGTTGGTGATATTGAGAGCCAGCCGTTTCTCGAGGCTATCCGGCAGATGCGCAAGGATGAGGGTCCCGGTAACACCTGCTATCTGCATCTGACGCTGCTCCCTATGATAAAGTCCACCAACGAGCTCAAGACAAAGCCCAGCCAGCACAGCATCCGTGAGCTTCGGTCCATTGGTATCCGTCCCGACGTCGTCTTGTGCCGAGCGGACTATCCCATCGGGGAGGAGCACCTGGACAAGATCGCCTTGTTCGGCGATGTGGATCGCGACGCGGTCATCCCCCTGGAGACGGCCGATACTATCTATGAGGTGCCACTGATCCTCGAGGATTATGGCCTAGGGCGCTATTTGGAGCGCCGGCTGCAGCTTGACAGTAGGCGTCCGGATTTGGATAGCTGGCGGGAGATGGTGCATCGCATCAAGCATCCCATCGGCGAGGTGCGCATTGCTCTCGTGGGCAAGTATATCGGCCTGCATGATGCGTACTATTCGGTGCAAGAAGCGCTTATTCACGCGGCTGGATTGCATAGGCGAGGCCTAAAGCTCGATTGGGTCGATGCCGAGGGGCTCGAGAGTGGCAAGGGCCTCGACCGCCTGACCGAGGCTGATGGCATCATCGTGCCGGGCGGCTTTGGCGAGCGAGGGGTGGAGGGTAAGGTCCTTGCCGCTCGCTACGCCCGTGAGCACAACGTGCCATATCTTGGCCTATGTTTGGGCCTGCAAGTGATGGTGATAGAGTTCGCGCGGCACGTGTTGCGGGAGGAGCGCTGCAACAGCTCCGAGTTCGACGCAGAGTGCGCGCACCCGGTGGTCGACCTCATGCCTGAACAGCGGGGCATCGTGGACAAGGGCGCGACGATGCGGCGGGGGAGCTATCCCTGTCGCTTGCTGGATGGGACGCTGGCGCGGCGGATCTATAACGCTCCCCTGGTGCACGAACGCCACCGCCATCGCTTTGAGATCAATAACAACTACCGCGAGGCGCTGGCCAAGGCCGGCATGGTCTGGAGCGGACAATCGCCGGATGGCCGATTGGTGGAGATCGGCGAGTTACGTGATCATCCCTTTATGATCGGGAGCCAGTTCCACCCGGAGTTCAAGTCACGCCCCAACAATCCACATCCGCTGTTCCGCGAGTTCATTGCGGCGGCAATCGAACGACGTGGCTAGGATGGAGCGATGGGCCTGGCTCGCTCGCGCGGTTCGCCAAGGATCTCTGTGATGGCGCGTTCGGTATCGGCGGCCCATTCTCTGACTTGCGTTTCCGGATCCCATAGCGCTGCGATGTGTCGGTTCCAGGCGTGAAAGCAAGCGCTGGTGGTCAGGTTCCAGGGCAATGGAGGGGCATCGATCGCGGCGCAGCGCTCGCCCAGGATCGCACAGGCCGGGAGATGGTCGAGCACGCGTGGATCAAGCCAAGCCGCCAGTCGCGCCCCCGGAGCCCCATAGCCTCCGAGTAGCATCTGAACCCCCATTTCGCGTGTGGTCATGAACTTGAGCCACTGAAGCGCCAGGCTCGGGTCTCGGCAGGCATTGGTCAGGCAATAGGCTACGCCATCAATCTGTCCCGTTGGGGCGACAGAGCCGGGCGACGGCTTGACGGGCATGAGCCCGATCCGTGCGTGGCGTGGCAGAAGATCTGTGCGGTGCAGCAGCCAGAGCCCAGCGAAGGATGTCCGCAGGATCGCCGCTTGGCCTGTGCCGAATAGCCTCTCAGGGGTGGCCGTCATCCGCCAGCGAGGCGGTACGATGCCTTCCCTGCGGATCTCAGCAGCCCACGTCAGAGCTTCCAGGCTTGCGGACGTATGTAGACGAGGCTGGGTTCCCCAGACGCTCAGCCATTGTGCCCCGAAAGCCCCCAGTACCGTCAAGCCAGCCGGCAACGCCAGGTCGTCCAGGAAGAGATAGCCGGTCCCTTGTGGCTTGCTCTGGACGAGCCCGGACATGTCTAAGCGGAGAGTGCCATCTTGCTCGTAGATCAGATTTGGGTTGACTAGATCGCCGTTTGCCAGGATGAGGCAGTC
>CAZTMY010000010.1:7769-19490 GCA_964614895.1 uncultured Anaerolineales bacterium | reverse complement strand
GGGCACACTGTTCTCTCAAATGAAAACGTCACCGAGAGGACAGCATGGCCAAAGAAGTTAAACTTGGAAGAACGGCTGAGGGCACTGCGAATGCAGCAAAATCGGTATGGCAAGGCCTCACAGGCCGAACCGGGACGATGTGGGGCACATCCCTGGCCCGTGACCATGCCCGGGCACGTGGAATTCGACCTAGAGCACCACCGCGGCCGCTAGGCTGGTGGCGAATATGCGCCCGCTCTGCATCTCATGGATGTTGCCATCTGCTGGAGCGAGGACGTCTTGACCATCTTGCTGCTCAGCCATCCAGTGTACACAGCCGCACAGCCAAGAGAGGGAGCCCTGCCTCTCAGTGACGCTTCCAATTGATCAGACATGACCCTGATTACCCAGACGCCTCACTGAGCACGGCGCGCCAGTGATCACGATAGGGATCGGTGATGGTCATTAGCACGCCCTCTGGGTTGTACGTTGTCAACCAAGCGGCGTCCTCTGGGGCCAGGCGGATACAACCGTGGGATGCGGGCCTGACACCAAGGGCATCGCGGTCCAGGTATATCTTGTACCCGTTCCGCCACACATAGGGCAGACTATGCACAAGGATATTCCCCAACGAAGCGTAGAGATACCAAGCTTCGTCCGCCCAAACCCCAAAGGAGGTAAAGGTGCCATAGTACTGCCCTACCGAGCCTTCCCAAGCCTCGGTATAGGTCGTATCATCCGGAAGGCCAGTGCTGCAAGGCATCTCCCGTACCAGCTCACCTCGCTCGAACACGTACATCCGTTGAGCCATCTGGTCAACATACAGGTAACGATCAAGATCGGGCCGCGTGTCGAAAGCAAAAGCGTGTGTTGGCGAGGGTCGTGGAGAGGCCCCATTCCTGGGCGCGGCGGATGGAGTGACGGTCGGCCTAGGCGTTATCGTCGGCGCCAGCGTGGGCGTAGCCATCGCCGTTGGCCGCAGCGTCGTTGTGGGCCTCGGCACGGACACAGCCGCGTCCGCCACAGCCACTCTCGTTGAGTCAGGCTTTGGCGCTAGGCTCATCTGCCCCACGGAAAGCCCCGTGGCAATCAGCAACACTATGGCAATCAGTATCTCGACAAGTTTCATCCAAGAGAACCAGCGGCCTGTCTTATCAGAGGGCTTGGGCACATTAGCATTCTATGCCGTCTGCCGATTCCTGGCTTTGCGTCAATCGCCGCTCGAAACGGCGTAGCGTGGCCTGCAGCTTTTCCTGGCGTGCAGCCGTCGTGAGATCGCCGCGCGTCCGCTCGGTAACGCCGCGCACCATGTCGGTGGTCCTGCGGAGCCCGCCGGTCAACGAATCCGGAAAGTCCACCGTGACGAGCTGGCTGTAGATCTCGTCCATGGTCGCCAGAAGCTCCTCGGCACGGTCGATCTCACCTCGACGGATGCTATCCAGTGCGAAACGACGGAACTCGCCGGCCGCCTCGCCCAACCCGTTCAGGTAGGCGGCATACTCGACCTCGAGCTCGTCCGGCTCGGGCAGCGATTGACCCGTAACGACGGCCAACGTCACCGCCGCCTCGACGAGCTCCTTGAGGGCATCTTGCGTGTATCCAGCGTGATACACGTCGCCGTAGGCTGCCGCATCCTCGCGCATACGCGCCGCCGCCGCCTTGGCCTGCGCGAGCAGTTCCCGCGCCAGATCATACTCGCGACGGTGTGTCGCCCGAATGCTGTTGGCACAAAAGCGAATCAGCTCGCGCGAACGCTGCAGCGTCGCATCGCGTACGCGGTTCTTGGTCGTGAGTTCATCAACGATATGGCCGACGATAGACTCGAGCCGCTCACCGGTGCTCATGTTCTTGCCCCTTCCTTCACAAGCAAAGCCTACTTGCCCGTTTGCCGGAACTCAACCCAAGACATCCTTCCGAACACACCTCGTACATCTACCGGCTGCGACTCTAGGTCCGGGAGAGATAGCGTGTAGGTGACGGGGCTCCGCAGCCCATCGAACGCAAAGGCACCGTTCAGATCCGTGACCGCGACACTGGACCAGTCAAAAGCCTCAATGCGCACGCGTACGCCCTCTATACCATTACCGCTCGCATCCAGCACGGATCCGCGAATGAGCATCTTCTCCTCGTCGATGCTCGTCTGCTCCACGAGCTGCCCAGCAAACACCCCCGGCCGCGCCGTCGCGCGAGCCGTTGGTTCCAGAGGACCCTCTCCCGCCTCACAACGCTCGCGCGCTTCCGAATGCTTGGCCGTGACCAAGGTGCTATCCATGATCTGGAGAGCAGCCGCGTACTGCCTTTGCGCGGCGCACCACTCGCCTTTGGCGGCGAGCGAGTCGCCGTAGGCTACTATCGCCTCATGCAGCTTCTCGCGGACGTTGTGGTACTCCGGATCGCGCAGGTACACGGCCCACAGTTTCTCGATGGCACCCGGCCAATCGGCGTCCCATCTGGCCAACCCATCCATGTAGGTGCCCGCCAGCATGCGTTGTTCTTGCGCCTCCGCATCGTCGGGCCTAAGCTCCAGCGCTCGGTCCAGTAGCCGGACGGCCTCCGGGAGCCGATCCTGAGCCACGAGATCGAGAGCGCTGGCATAGTAGGCGTCGAACAGCATACCGTCGATCTCCTCCGAGCGGTAGCTCGCATCCAGAGAGCGGATCCTGTCCGCCAGATTCCAAACCCCCTCCCAATCCGCCCGCGCATGGGCGGCCACCAGCTCTTCGTACAGCGACGACAGTGGCGGCTCCTGGGTGACTGGCTGGGGCGTCACGCTGGGCATCGCCGCAATCTGAGTGCGTGCCCGCGCCAGAAGAGTCGCGGCACCCGACAGATCAGGGGCCAGTCGCACAGCCAATTCGAGCTCGGCGGCCGCCATCTCGGCCTCACCCGATTCCAGGTAAGCAGCACCTCGTTCTAGGTGTGTGGCGGCAGCGCTCCGCTCGATGGCCGCGCGATCTCGCAGGCCCAAGTACACCCCTGCGATCGTCAGAACGGCGATGAGAAACAGCCCCGACAGCGTGGCCACGATAGCAGAAGTCGTACGCGTCCAACCCCGATCCGCATTGGGTGAGGGGGCGCCCTCAGGGCCCCGCCGCGTCTTCTGAGGAGCACAAGTGGTGGGAGTGCCGCACCACGGGCAGAACAGATCTTGCTCCTCGAGCGCACCACCACACTCAGAACAGCGCAGCTCCCCGCGCTCGGGCTTTACGGCGTGCACCGTAGCACCTCCGCACCCGTCGCATCCAGCAGCCGCACCGTCACCTCCCCCTCCCCCACCAGAGGAACCAACCGTGTCCAGGGCGTCCCCGGGCGGACGTCAAAATCCTCCTCAAGCAACCGGCTGTCTCCCCTCAGAACCTGGCAGGAAAACTCCCCCCTGCCAGGCGCCGCGACCGTCAGACGCACGGTTTCCCCTTCGATCCGAGCCGACAGCGACGCGTTCGAGCTCACTGCGCAGGGAACATCGCTCCCTGCCAACACCCACCATGTCTCTTCCCAGCAAAGCGTTTCGCCCGCCCCTAACGTAGCATAGTCCCAGAACGTGGGGGTAACGCCACCCCACATCTCCACATAGTGGGTCCCGTCGTCCGTGTAGGCGCCCGTATCGTAGAAGTCGCGCGCGAAGGCAAAGAGTTTGGCGCCCCGGGCCACCTCCCGTGGATACACGCGCGCCATCCCCAGAGCCGTCTCTGGGCTGTAGATGGCCGTATAGGGCGCCGTCGTTTCGGTCACAAAGAAGCCCAGCCAGTTGCGCCAGTTGCCATAGATGCGCATGTCGCGCCCCTCGTGCTCCGGCCAGCCCATGGTCCCATGCGCGCCCGGCAGGCTAGCATCACCAGTGCTATGCACGACGACCTTGTCCGCCGGTACCACAAATCGCAAATCCGGCCCGATCCCAGCGGCACCAGGCGACAGTATGGCATTCATCCAGTACTGGTACGAGATGGTCGCGTCTCCCAGATTCTCCAAACAGGTGGCGATCCGCAAGGCAGCCTCGTCCGGCAGCACCGTCACGTCAACCTGAGCCCGCATGTTGCGCGTACGCTCCAGAGTGCTGATGCGCACCGTGATACCACCATCATCGCGTGCCACAGGGATCACATCCCACGGCTCTGCCGTCAGGTAGCCATGCTCGTCCACAGGTAAGCACCACTCCATGCCCCCTACCGCCAGCCACCAGCCTTGATCGGGAGGGCCCCAGTGCGTGGGCTTGACCATCGGCGCGTTCCAGAACAGATCCTGTCCTGTAGGCAAAAAGCGCGCCTGGTAGAGCCTGCCACCCAGCGCCGGGAGGAAGGTGAGCTCCAAATACCGGTTACGAACGCGCAGAGCTCGATAAGTAACAGGCTCGGGCGGAGTCATGGCACCACGGTCGAGCAGTGGATAGGGATGGCCCGCGCGATCCGGATCTGTGTAGAGGCCAGCCTGGTATCCCATAGTCTCGATGGTCACGTCATCCCACCAGGCGACCACCTGAGGTTCAGACGTAACCGCCGCCGCGACTTCTGGCGTCGCGGTAGGCGTCTCTGGCGTGAGAGGAGCAGCGGATTCCGAGGTAGGGGTAGCCGAGGCAGGAATCCGCACGGCGAACCGCGCCCGTCGCTCCGCCAGGTTGCCCGCAGCGTCCTCCGCGACGACCCGAAGCTCATGGCCCCCCGGCACGAGGAGACGCGTATCAAGATTGTGGATCAGTCGCTCGCCGGCAGCCTCAACCACCAGCGTTCCGTCCACATACAGCCGCAGCGAGGCTACCGAGCCGTTATCAACAGCATCTGCCCGCACCTTGAGGCCATCTTGAGCCAGGATCGTCCTAGTCGGGAGGCCCAGGCTAATGCTGGGCGGCGCAACGTCCCGAAGCTCCCGTGTGAGGGTCAGCACCTCGCCAGCCCCTACCGTGATGCCCACGGAATCGGGGCTATAGCCAGATCGCGACAGACTGATCCGATACTCACCGGGAGCCAGGGCCAACTCTAGCGGGGTTTCACCGCGGGGCTCGCCGGCCACCGAGACGGCTGCACCGGCTGGCTCGCTAAGAACTGACACCCGCGCGGACGCGACGGCGCTCGGAGGCGGCGTCGGTTGTGCCGGAGAGCGGCGACATGCCACGAGACCTGGCAGCAGCAACGCTACCAGGAACCATCGGGTGAGGAGCCATTGTCGCGGACAGACGCTACGTTGCATACGGCGATTATAGGGGACGCCAAGGGCCTTTCCAAACCGCCTGTCGTTGGAACACCCGCCGACTTTGTGCTAGAATTGATTATCTCTAACATCAACCTGCTCGCTTTCCTTGAGGTGCACGCAGTCTCATGTACTTGAGGCCTTGGCAATCCCGCAGACGCAGGTCCATCTGGCCTTGGTTCTTGGCCGTGGTGGTAGCTGTGGCGATTGGCTGGTTCCTCTATTCCAAGCAACGCGACATCTTTGAGGCCATCGCCGGGCCCCTGCCAACCGCCACCCCCACCGAGATCAGCGCGCGCGAGCACGTCGCCAAGGGTGATCGCGCCTTTGAGCGAGGCAAGTTCGATACAGCCATTGCCGAGTACCAGCGGGCCACAGAGCTCGATCCCACACTGGCTATCGCCTATGCTCGCTGGGCTCGCATCGCTACCTTACGTAGCGATACCGAGTTGGGCGTCAACCTGGCACGCCGAGCCACCGAGCAAAGCATCGCAGCCCCCCAAGAGGCGGCTGAATGCCTGGCCATCCTTGCGATGGCCCTCGACTGGGCGGGCAAGGCCCCCGAAGCTGTCGCCATGGCGCTCAAGGCTACCGGTCAGGATCCCTCGTCGGCCATCGCGCACGCCTACCTCGCGGAGGCATACGCTGATAGCGGACGCATCCCTGATGCGCTGGAGACCGCCGATCAGGCACTGGCGCTCGACGCTGAGGATCCGCTTGTCCTGCGTTCCGTCGGCTATGTGTACGAGGCCACAGGCCAGTACCAAGACGCCATCGACTACTATGAACAGGCCGTCGCCGTCAACCCGCACCTGGCTTTCATCTACCTTGACCTAGGACGCAACTACCGCGTCCTGGGCGACCTCGACACAGCCGCACGCCAGTTCGAGCAAGCTGCCGATGCCGATCCCAATGACCCGCAGATCCTAGACCAGCTTGGCTGGACCTATTTTAGCATGGGCGCGTACGAACTGGCTCGCGACACCCTACAAGAGGCGATTCGGCTGGATCCCACGTTCGCGCGCGCCTACGGACGTCTGGGCATCACCTACTATGTTCAACGCAACTATGAGGACGCCATCGTGGCGCTGGAGCAGGCCATCGAGCTAGGAGCCACGACCGAAGAGAACTATTACACGCTAGGCCTATCGCACGCCTACCTTGGCGATTGTGAGCAGGCCATACCTTTGCTGGAAGAGGCACTCCGCATCAATCCGAATTCGCAACCGGCGCTTCGCGGACTGGCGGATTGTGAGAGCTCGGCCTCTGATGAACCTTAGGAGAGCTGTCGCATGCACAAGTCGCGCACACGTGCTATCGCCCTGGTAATCAGCGCCCTCGTCGTTCTCACCATGCTCTTTAGCTATATCGCACCGCTCCTGAGCCACTAGGGTGGGAGCAGCCAGAGTTGGTCCGCCTTTGCAACTCAGCGGTGTTGGTGCTATACTAACGGCCGCTAGGGTGCGTGGCTCAGTTGGTTAGAGCGCACGGTTCACATCCGTGAGGTCACAGGTTCGAGTCCTGTCGCGCCCACCTTCTAGCCCGTGGTACATGCCACGGGTTTTGTTATCCCCTCCGCTGCTTGACACAACGACGCTTGGCGGCTAGAACATCCTTGATCCGGTGTCATGTATTCCCTCATTACCGAAAGGATGGACCAGCGGATGAACGACCGCGAACGCACGCTCGCCGTATTGCGATACGAACCCTACGATCGTCTGCCAGTGGTACACTTTGGCTTTTGGAACGGGCCGGGAGAGACACTAGACAAGTGGGCTCGAGAGGGACACATCACCGAGGAGGAGGCCCGAACGTGGAGCGACGGCAACCCCACCGACGCTGCTATCTCTGCCAAGCTAGGATTCGATTTCAACTACTATTCCGCGTTTCATCCCCAGTGGCATCTGCGACCACCGTTTGAACAGCGCCTCATCGAAGAGCTCCCCGACGGTTCTTCCAAGGTTCTCAACTCCGAGGGCGTCATCGTCCTCGTAAAGCCCGGGGCGACCGGCGCCGCCCCGCCCGAGTTCGACCACCTGCTCAAGGATCGCGCGTCGTGGGAGGAGCACTTTGTTCCTCGACTGCAGTTCACGCCGGAACGCGTCAACGAGAGCTTTGTGCGAGTGAACGACAAAATGGTACGCTGGGATCAGGGCGGCCTCGCGTTCTTGCAGGAGGACAAGCGCGAGTACCTGTATGGGCTCCACTGTGGCAGCCTGTTTGGCGACATCCGCGACATGCTGGGCGTCACCGGAGCCGCGTATCTTGAGGTCGATGACCCCGACTTGTTCACGGAGATCATCGACACCGTGGGCGAGCTCTGCTACCAATGCACCAAAGCGGCCTTGGAGAGCGGCGCCAAGTTCGACTTTGCCCACTTCTGGGAGGACCTCTGCTTCAAGACCGGCCCCCTGATCCGCCCCAAGACCTTCGCCGAGAAGGTGGGACCGCACTATCGCCGCATCACCGATCTGGTGGGGCAGTACGGGCTTGACATCGTCTCCGTCGATTGTGATGGCAAGATCGACGCGTTACTCCCCATTTGGCTGGAGAACGGCGTCAACACCATGTTCCCCATGGAAGTCGGCACTTGGGGAGCTAGCATCGCCCCATGGCGAGCCAAGTACGGCCGCCAGGTACGAGGCGTGGGTGGCACCGACAAGAAGGTCTTTGCGCGAGACTTTGCGGCCGTGGATGCAGAGATCGAACGCCTCAAGCCCCTGGTAGACCTTGGTGGCTATATCCCGTGCCCGGATCACCGTTTGCCCCCAGACGCCAAATGGGACAACGTCCGGTATTACTGCGATCGCATGCATCAGGTATTCGGCTGATTCACCAGAAAGGGAGCGATCATGGAAAGCAAGAGCCGTTTCGCGCTGTTCGTCGGCAATCGCGGCATGTTTCCGCCCGAGCCCATCGCCCAGGCGCGTCGTGAGATCCCGGAGCTGTTGCGCTCTTGGGGGCATGAGGTCCTGGTGCTCCCGGAGGACGCCACCCGTTATGGTGCCGTCGAGACGGCCAGAGAGGGCCAGATCTACGCGCGCTTCCTAGAGGAACATCGAGGCGAATACGACGGGGTCATCGTGTCGCTGCCCAACTTTGGCGACGAGAACGGCGCCCTGGCCGCCCTACAAGACGCCGGCGTGCCCATTCTTGTCCAAGCCTACCCCGACGAGCTCGACAAGATGAGCCCCGCCCAGCGTCGTGATGCGTTCTGCGGCAAGCTATCGATCATGGACCTGTTCGTGCAGGCCGGCGTCAAGTTCACGACGCGCAAGCCCCACGTCGTCAGCCCGCAGGATCCACGCTTTGCCGACGCCATCGACTATTTCGATCGCGTCTGCCGCGTCACCAAGGGCCTGTCCCGCATGGTCGTGGGGGCCATCGGTGCTCGCACCACCGCGTTCAAGACTGTACGTGTCGACGAGGTAGCCCTCCAACGCGCCGGCATCACCATGGAGACGCTGGATCTGTCCGCCGTCTTTGCGCGCGTGAAGGAGGTCTCCGAAGATGCGCCGGCCTTTGCCGCCAAGAAGCAAGAGCTCGCCGCCTTTGCCTCGTGGGAAGGCGTGCCAGACCGCGCCATGAACCAGCTCACGCGACTGGCCGTCGTGTTGGACGAGATCATCGACGAGTATCAGCTCGACGCCCTGGCCATACGCTGCTGGGATGAGATGGAGCAGCAGCTAGGCGTAGCGCCGTGTGTCTTGCTGGGTGCGCTCAATGACGCTGGCATCTCCGCTGCCTGTGAGGTGGATGTCGCTGGTGCCATCGCCATGCACGCCCTCTCGCTGGCCTCGGGCCAAGCCGCCACGCTCCTTGACTGGAACAACAACTATGGGGACGAGGACGACAAGTGCATCCTCTTCCATTGTGGCCCAGTGCCGGCCAGCCTAATGCAAGGTCAAGGCCGTGTCACCGATCACGCCATCCTGGCCAACGCCGTCGGTGAGGGACAGAGCTATGGCCCCAACCAAGGGCGCATCGCTCCCACGGACATGACGTACGCTGGTCTCCTGACCCAGAACGGATGCCTGCGGTTCTACGTGGGTGAGGGGCGTTTCACCGACGATCCGATCGCCGACGACTTTTTCGGGTGCGCCGGCGTCGCCGAGATCGCCGGTCTGCAGGACGTCCTCGTGCATCTGGGCAAGGCCGGGTTCCGTCACCACGTTAGCGCGACGCCTGGCCACGTCATGGATGCCGTCGCCGAGGCCCTGGGCTACTACCTTGGCCACGAGGTCGACGTCTTTCGCTGCAAGTAGGCTGAATAGCAGACTATCACGGCGCGCTGTCCCACTCGTTGCCCCGCAAACAGCCGGCACGCAAGCGGGAATAGCGACGGGCAGGGCGCCGTGGCACCACACCGACAGACGGAACAGGAGCAATGTGACATCCTTTGACGTCGCTACCGCCATACATAACGCCTGGAAGGCTGGACTCGTCGTCCCATCCTTCAACGTGCCCTATCTACCCATGGTCGAGCCCGTGATACGCGCCGCCGTGGACGAGGACGCCTTTGCGCTCATCGCCACTGCCCGCCTAGAGTGGCACAAGTTCGCAGCCAAGGGCCCCGAGTATGTCGCCGAGACCTACTTCCGGCATGAGAATCCTGCCCACGTCCGTTTGCATCTGGACCACGTCCCTGTCATCGATGAGGACAACCTGCGCGTGGACTATGTCCCGATCATCGCGCACGCCATCGAGCTGGGATATCACTCTGTGATGGTGGACGGCTCGCGCCTGCCCTTGGAAGAGAACATCGCTGCCACCCGCAAGGTCGCCGATCTAGCGCATCAATCGGGCGTCCCTTGCGAGGCTGAGCTCGGTGCCGTGCTGGGCCACGAGGCAGGCCCTCTGCCACCCTACGAGGAGCTGTTCGCTTCTGGCAAGGGGTTCACGGATGTGGAGCAAGCTCGACGCTTTGTGGCCGAGAGCGGCTGTGATTGGCTCTCGGTGGCCGCCGGCAACATCCATGGCGCCATCTCAGAGGCCAAGAGAGGTCAGCCCAAGATCGAGGCCCGCCTGGACCTGGCACATCTAGCCAAGCTCAATGAGGCCGCCAACGTCCCGCTGGTCCTTCATGGTGGGTCGGGCATCCAGCGCCACTATGTGCGCGAGAGCTTTCGCCGGGGTATCGCCAAGATGAACATCGGCACTGATATCCGGCAAACCTACGAGCGTGCGCTATCGGACAGCGGATCCACACCCGCTGCTCAAGATGCCGTCTATGAGCGTACGCGGTACCTGCTACGCGAGGAGCTGGGGCTCACCGCCACTCGCGCACGCATTACCGGCCAGAGCCAAAAGGGGCGCTAGCCGTGAGCCTGCTAGGGATCGATGTCGGCACGACGGGATGCAAAGCGGCTGCCTTTACCCCTGATGGGAAGCTCTTGACTGAGGCCTACCGCGAATATGACGTGCAACGCCCCCAGGCTGGCTGGGCAGAACTCGACGCGAAGGACGTCTGGAGCAAGGTTCGCGCGTGCATCCGGTCCGTTTCCTCCAAGACGACGGGCGACCCGATCGCAGCGCTGGCTGTCTCATCGCTGGGCGAGGCGGTGGTGCCGGTGGATGCCGACCGCAATATCCTCGGTCCCTCGCTCCTCAACTTTGACGTCCGCGGCGAGGCGTATGTTTCGGAAATCGCTGAGGCCCTGCCCGACGAGCAGCTCTACCGGATCACCGGGAATGCCCTGGGCAACCACTTTAGCCTCACCAAGATGATCTGGCTCCAGCGCCACCAGCCCGAGCTGTGGTCGCGCGCACGCTACCTGCTGCCCTGGGAGAGCCTGGTCGGCTACCTGCTGGGGGCCGAGCCAGCCGTGGACTATAGCTTGGCCGGTAGAACCCTGCTCTTTGACCTGACCTCCCGCGACTGGAGCCAGCATCTCCTTTCGGTAGCCCAGATCGACCGGACCATGTTGCCTCGAACAGCGCCAGCGGGCACGCGGATCGGCACCGTCTCCCTGGTTGTGGCCGACGAGCTTGGCCTAGGGCCCGATGTGGCCATCATCACCGGCGCCCACGACCAGTGCGCCAACGCGGTCGGGGCTGGCGTGCTGGACGAAGGCAACGCCATGTACGGCATGGGCACCTACATCTGCATCGTACCGGTATTCCGCCAGCGGCAAGATCCTTCCGTCATGCTTCCCCGTGGCCTGAACACAGAGCACCACGCCGCCCCCGGTTTGTATGTCAGCTTTATCTATAACCACGGCGGCTCGCTGTTCAAGTGGTATCGAGATACCTTTGCGGCATCCGAGCGCGACCGCGCCAAGGCTGAGGGACGCGACATCTATGCCGAGCTCATCGCCGAGATGCCTGACTCCCCGAGCACGGTGATCGCCCTGCCCCACTTGGCACCCACAGGCCCGCCCGAGTTCATCCCCGACGCCACCGGCGCCATCGCCGGACTGCGGCTGGAGACCACACGCGGGGACATACTCAAAGGCATTCTGGAGGGCGCCACCTACTATCTACGAGAGTGCGTAGATAGTCTGCCTACCGCAGGCATACAGATTGAACGTTTCCGGGCTGTCGGCGGTGGAAGCAAGAGCG
>CAZTMY010000010.1:0-7759 GCA_964614895.1 uncultured Anaerolineales bacterium | reverse complement strand
CGACGCCTGGATCCAGCTCTCAGCCGACATCATGGGGGTACCCTTTGAGCGACCTCGCACCGCGGAGGCAGGTACGCTGGGGGCCGCCATCCTTGCAGGCGTCGGCAGCGGCGCTTACGCGTCGGTGCACGAGGGCGTCCAAGCCATGGTGACCGTGGAACGCACCTACGAGCCCCGCAGTCAAGCCCATGCCGCATACTCCGAGCGGTATGCACTCTACCGCGAGCTCTGGCCGCTCCTCGGGAACTATTTGCGGCGCCTGCACAAAGCGGCCGTCTGAGATCTGGAGGACCCATGCGTTTGGAAGGGAAGCGTGCCCTGGTCACCGGAGGCGGCACCGGCATAGGCCGCGGCATCGCCATCGCCCTGGCACGCGAAGGGGCCTCGGTTGTTGTGAGCTACCACCATAGCCAGGAGGGAGCCCTAGAGGCCGTCGAGGAGATCCGCGCCTTGGGACGCCAGGCAGCGGCCTTCCAGGCCGACATCGCCAAGGCCGCCCAGTGCCAAGACCTAGTTGATCGCGCCATCGAGGCGTTGGGCGGGCTAGATATCCTGGTGAACAACGCCGGTCGCACCTACACCCAAAGCTTCTTTGACATCACCCCCGATACCTTTGACCTAATCTACCACACCAACCTACGGGGCCTCTACCTGATATCGCAGCGAGCCGCCATCCAGATGCGGGAGCAGGGCGCTGGTGTCATCATCAATATCTCGTCGGTGCACGCGAGGCTCTCATCACCGGGCTACTCGTTATACGATGGCACCAAGGCCGCCATTGAGGCTACCACGCGCTCTTTGGGCATCGAGCTAGCGCCCCTAGGCATCCGCGTGGTCGGGGTCGCACCGGGCATCATCGAGGTGCCCCGCTACTACGAGGGCGAGGGAGCCTACGATCGTGAATGGGCGGCGCAATGGGTGCCACTGGGACGCGTGGGTTGGCCCGACGACGTCGGCCGCCTGTGCGCCTTCCTGGCCTCGGATGACGCGGCGTTCATAGTGGCTGACACGATCCTGTGCGACGGAGGCACCGCCGCACGCCTTCCCATCTACCCCAAGGAGACCTGACGCTCCGTGCAAAAGGAGCTTTCCATGCTACAACCCAACGGCGTTACCATTCGCTCCATACGAACATGTCGCCATGCCGTCGGAGGCCACATGACCATTAGGGTGGGCGCCAACCAGCCGCAAAAGCTGCCCGGCGAGGCCAGCAGGCATCCATTCGTGTTCCACCATGGCAAAAGCGGCGTGGGATTCATGATCGGCCTACACCTCCCTTGCGCGACGCGCCGAGCGCCTGGCCTGGGCATCGACTGGGATCCCGCCTGGTTTGCACAGATCGGGTTGGCTTGAATGGCTGGCCACACGCCAATCGATGAGCCCATAACCGTCGAGTCCCTCGAAGGCCGCCTGCAAACGCGCTGGCTCGCCAGAAACATCGAGTGCCATCAGGTCATCGACTCGACCAATCGGCGTGCCATGGCCCTGGCCAGCGCCGGCGCTCCGGACGGCACGCTGGTGCTGGCCGAGCACCAAACCCGGGGCCGTGGACGTCTGGCGCGCAGTTGGCATGCCCCGCCTCACTCTTCTCTGCTGCTATCATTGATCTTGCGAGCGCCACTGGCGCCTCACCAAGCCCAACGTGCCACCATGCTCTGCTCCGTCGCCGCGGTCGAGGCTATCGCAGCCGAGACGGGACTGGCCGCCGCCATCAAGTGGCCGAATGACATCCTCATCGCGGGGAAGAAAGCAGGTGGCATCCTCACCGAACTCAAGGCCCACGGCAAGTCACTCGCCGCCATCGTGGTGGGCATGGGCCTGAACGTGAATCTGGACATTGCCGATCTGCCGCCAGTTATGACGCCGCCTACCAGCATCGCCGCCGAGCTCGGCCACCCTGTACCACGCCTGCCACTGCTAGTGACCTTCCTCGAGCGCGCCGATGCGCTCTATGTCAAGTTGCGAGAGGGATGGTCCCCGGCGGACGAGTGGCGGCAGCACCTGGCCACGTTAGGTCAAGAGGTTCGTATCACTACGCGGGAGCAAAGCATCGAAGGCACCGCCATCGACGTTGATGATGAGGGCGCTCTGCTGATCGCCACAGCCCGGGGATACACCGAACGCGTCCTGGTAGGCGATGTCTCGGATGCCAACACGCCGTGACGCCCATTCTCTTGACACATTTGGAGACTCGCGTTAGAAGACGGGGAGAGCTCACGTGAAAAGGGGAGTTAGCAATGGCATTCAAGGTGCTTTTTCTCGCTCATGCTCCTGATGCGAACAAGGATAAACATAGGAACGCCATCAACACAGGGAAATATCAGCTCTTCACAGTTGTGGTGAGGAATCAGGCAGAAGCAGTAGAGGTATGTAAGGAGTTCGTTCGGAAGGAAGCCATTGACTCGGTCCTGCTCTGTCCTGGGTTCACGCACAGAGATGTAGCTGAAATCGCTAAAGCAGTCGGGAACAAGGTGGGGGTTTCGGTTGCGCGCGGCGATGGCCCGAGCGGCAAGGTCTCTTTGGCGGCGAGGAGACGAGAGGGATATTTGAGTCCAAACGAATAGCCATCCTCGCTTTTGGGATAGGCATGCTGCTCAAGACGTTCATGCCGTGGTTGAGAGACACAGGTGGCAGGGGCAGCGGTCGGCATCAAAGATCTTGCCATCCAGTGGGCCGCACAAAACGTGACGACCGTTCGTGCTCCATGGTCTTCCATTCGAGCGTCCGACCACCAACCCGACAGTGGAGCTTGATCCGTCCCTGGTTATGGGCGCGCAGCACCTCGCGCCGGGCGATGACCTATATCCGGTATTGCGTCCGGGTGAACAGCCTGGAACCCGCATTCCGAAAGGACTTTTCACAGAAACTCTGATATACTTGATATAGTCATCCGTGGGAGGCGCGCATGAGTCATGGCGTGATCGGTCAGTGCCCTGTCTGCAGTCACACGCTAAAAGCTACCGGGCTGTACTGCCGCGTATGCGACACAGAGACCGATGGCCATTTCTCGCTGGGCCGCTTTGGGCAGCTCGCTCCCGAGCAGCTCCACTTCGCAGAGACCTCTATTCGCTGTGAGGGCAAGATCACGCTTGTGGAAGATGAGCTCGGCATCTCGTATCCCACCGTCCGAAATCGGCTCAACGAGCTCATCCAAGCTCTCGGATTTGACGGTGAAGGGGACACAGGCCCCAGTCATGGTGAGAGGCGCGCGATCTTGGAACGCCTTTCCGAAGGCGAGATTGACGCGGACGAGGCCGTGAAGCTCTTGCGAGGCAGAGCCTCATGACGGCGCGATGCATCACTCCGCTGGCAGCCCCGCCCCACTCCCGTAGCGGCCTTCGCCGGGTCCACCTCGCTCGCGACCTCCCCGCCATTGCCGACCTCATCGAGATCGCATACCAGGACGAGCTCGCCCTGATGGGCAGCAATCTGGTCGAGCGCTTGCGCCAACTCGCAGCCATGGCGCCGCTCATGGGCCTCGTGGATCGCTTTACTGACATCCTCGATGGCTACGTGTGGACCGAGGACGGTGAACTCGTAGGCAACCTGACGCTTGGCGGCGGACGCACTACCCGGGGCATTCCCATTCGAGGCGGCTGGACGATCAGCAACGTCGCCGTGCTGCCTGCGTACCGGGGGCGTGGGATCGCCGGCAAGCTGGTAGACGCCGCTCTACTTCATATGAGGACCATCGGCGCCCGTTGTGTGCTGCTCCAGGTCCGCAGTGACAACGCGCCAGCATTGGCGCTCTACCGCCATCGCGGCTTTGCCGTGTACGACACGATCACCGAGTTGCGCTTGCAGCGGAGATGCCTGCGGCCTGCGGTACTCAAGCCCGACCCGAGGATCGAGCCTGTGCGTACACGTGACGTCAAGAGCTTGGTCCAGCTAGCACGTCAGAACCAGCCTAGCCTCCTGCGGTCGCTCGGACGGATCCGTCGATCCGACCTTGGCTTGGCGCTCTGGCAACAACTTGCGCGCCGCGCTGCGGCTTGGCTGGGGCTGCCCGCGCCATCCATACTCGTCGCACATGCCAACGGGCAAATCGCCGCCTATGCTCGTCTAGCATCCATGGGCAGTCGGATGCTGCACCTTGAGCTAGGGCTTGCCCCTGGTCAGGATCAGGAACTGATCAGGTCTCTAGTCGCTACCATTCTCGCTTCCACCGGGATCACACGCTGGTCCCAAGTCCTGGTCAAAGTACCGGCAAAGGAAGCCGCGGCACGAGCTGCTCTCAAGGCCCTGGGGTTTGAGCCGCTACGAACGTTGCATGGGATGATCTGGGAGCCCAAGACCGCAATGCGTGGCATGGGGAGATTGAACGCAGAGGAGGGATGATGGGCGAGCAAGATGAGAGACTGCAGATTCTCAAGATGATCGAAACGGGAGCCATCAGCGCCGACGAGGGCATCAAACTGCTCCAAGCGCTGGGCGATGCCGCCGAGGCAGAACCCGTCAAGGCCCAGGAAGGTCGCCCCAAGTGGTTCAGGGTTCGCGTAACTGACTTGGCCACCGGTAAACGTAAGGTCAGCGTGAGCATTCCCGTGGGGCTCGTTAAGGTCGGCATGCGTCTGGGCGCTCGTTTCGCTCCCGAGATAGACGACATGGATCTCAGCGAGATCATAGGTGCCATCAATGATGGCACCACAGGCAAGATCATCGACGTGGAGGACCCTGAGGACGGCGAACGCGTAGAGATATTCGTGGAGTGAGGCGCTCGCTGACTATCGATCCGGACCCGCGCGAGGCGAGGCACAGGCCACCTCTTCCACACACAACGAATGGATGCTACCACCATGCGAAAATTGCTACTGCGCTGGCTGATCAATACCGCGGCGGTCTATGTCGCTGTCCAGGTCATCCCAGGGATCCAGGCCGTCACTGCTTGGGACTATTTCGGGGTGGCGCTGGTTCTCGGCCTACTCAACGCACTCATCGCTCCCATTCTCAAGGTGCTAACGTGCCCGCTTATTTTGCTCACGCTAGGAGCCTTCACTCTGGTGATCAACGCAGCCATGCTGCTACTCGCAAAGGTGCTTAGCCCAATCGTCGGCGCTAGCCTCACTGTGGATAGCTTTGGCACCGCAGTGCTCGCGTCGCTCATCATCAGCGTGGTCAGCTTTGCACTCACGGTGCTCACAGGTGCCAACAAGGAAAAAGACAGGAACCGCCGCCGCTAACCCCAACGGATAGCCGATACGCGGTCCCTGCCGCCAGGTAGGCTATCGAGATTCGATCCGCCTTCGCCAGGGATCTAGCAGCGGCGAGCGATACAAGCTCCGCACGGCAAAGACTAGGATCACGGCCCCTACTGCTACGAACAGCGCACCTCGCACCGGCCGCGGGATGAACTGCAGCGTCACCCAATAGACCCAGCTCGGGAAAGGCTGCTCTCTGTACAGATGAGTTAGCAAGTACGCGATACCCAATCCCATCCCGATCACGCCTGCCACGAAGAAGCTCATCCATCGACCTATATCACGCAACTGGACGCGTGAGCGCCCAAGCTGCGCATGCAGGGCTTCCGCTCGCTGCGAAAGCAAATGAACTTCCGGCAAGCTATCGGAGCTCGCATACAACGTCTCGGAAGAGGGGACAGCCGGAGCTTGATTGCGGCTATGGCCCAGCTCCTCGCTAATGGCGTTCTCCACGTCCACATAGTAGAGCGCCTTGGGCAGATCCATGGCCACGGGGAAATCTTTGAAACGCGGAAAAGCGCCCAACGCCTGCTCGATGGTCCTGCCGCAGAGGGGCAGTACCGGACGCACGCCCGCTGCTCGCGCGGTAGCCACGCCCTTTTCTCCGTCCGCCAGGAGATAGCACGCGTCGAGCCTCAAGTCGAATTGCAGAGCCGCGACCCAGATCGCCCCAGGAAGGTCGCCCCAGCAACGGCAGAGCTCTTCGTCCGTGTGAGGACATGTGATCAGCGCGTCAATCCGCCCACCACCAGCCGTGACCTGATCGACAAGCTCCCGAAGTAGCCCTCGACGCTCACCAACGGGCGCCTCCTCACCGAGCAGCAACACCAATGCATCGCCGCTCGAGAGCGAACGCATCGCCTCGAGCGTAGCCGGCACCAGTGACCAGCTTTCGGGCAAGGCTTCGGGATCCAGCGCGCTATCGCGCAGCAATACGTTCGCATCAACGAACACGGCAGCCTGCACCTACTACCTCCGCATCTCTTGGCTACAGCTCAGTGCCATCCGATTCGTCCTGGATAGAGGAGCGCCCAGACGCCGAAACTGCTGTCGTCCGCTTGACATGTGCCGAGTCATCCTCCTCGTCCCCCGCCAGCATCTCACACACCCCGCGAAGGAGTCCCCCCTCAGCGATCTCCAACGATCCCACTTGCACATCGCCCCATACGCGACCGGATGCCAGGATCTCCAGCCGGCCCTCCGCGCGAATGTCCCCGTGAACGATGCCAGCGACCGCCACCGATCTCCCCGTCAGCTTGGCCCGTACGTCGGCATCTTTGCCCACAATGATGTCGCCATCGGTAGTGAGTTCACCCTCAATCTCGCCCTCGATGCGCACATTCCCGTGCGCCTTTACATTGCCTGTGATCGATGTGCCAGCAGCGAATACGTTCTCCGCCTTGGCACCTACGTCCAGCCGCTGGCTCCTACGAAGCCATCTCATCTCATCTCCCCTTCATCCAATCTGTAAGCCAAACCGATCCCCCTTGGGCCGTGTTGCTATCAAGGACCAGGCTACAGCGCCCGAAACCCGGAAATAACCAATCCAATACATAGGCCACGCTACCAAATCGATTCCAACACATCTATCCGTAAAGTACGGAATACGACCTCCGCCCCCCGCACCAGCGTACGTACTGCCGTGCCCCGTTCCGCGACCAACACCCGCATGGGCAGTACCGTCAGCCCGTCGTTGGCATAGATCTCCACCGAGGCACGATCCACCAACACCCGCAGACGCACAAGGCCATCCTGGGGCGCACACCCGCAAGCACGGCCCTGGCACCAGAGCATCTGCTCCGTCGCATCGTACACGATGGGAACGCCTCGCACCTGCAGCCCAAAGCCAGGAGTGTTACCCAAGACCACCTCAGCCTGGATGTCGAGCGAGGATCCCTCGACATCCCTCAAGGGATCCTTGCCTGAGCGAACCACAAGGTCCTCCCAACAGTAGCTCTTTGCCCGTAGCGTGGCGATCTCGGCTACCGGTTCGGCCGCCAGACGCATGCCCCTTGGCGTCGAACGCAGCTCCAGCCTATGCGGGAACGTCATCTGCTGATTGAAGGGCATCTCCGGCAGATCCCCTCGCAGCCATGCGATCTGGATGCGACGCCCATCCTCGGCGGGAATGTCGCTCCAAGTCTGCGCGGCGTAACTGTCTCCACGCGCAGCAAAGCGTGCAGGCCCTTGCATAGGCTTGAACGTGCGACCCAAGTCCCCCACCAGATAGGACCCATTGGCGCCCCAAAACACCCACCGGAGGGCATCCGGATTTCCGTCCAGAGCCAACGGGAACAGATCGGGGCATTCGCTGGACCCCGGTAACGACAGCTCCTGGACGACCACCCAAGATCGCAGGTCCCGCGAGGTCAGCAAAGCATAGTCATGCTCATCCAGGTACAGGGCCATCACCCATTGCTCGGTCGGCTGATGCCAGATCACCTTGGGATCGCGGTTACGCCCAGCAAGGTGCGGCACCACCGGATTCCCAGCGTAGGGTTGCCAGGTGTCACCACCGTCCAAGCTGTATGCCAGCGATTGCGTAAAGGACTCACCCGCCG
>CAZTMY010000009.1:0-19787 GCA_964614895.1 uncultured Anaerolineales bacterium | reverse complement strand
ACCATCCTCGCTACAACATCCGCCTGAAGGATGACAAGCGCTATCCCTATATCAAGCTCACCATGGAGGAAGAGTTCCCGCGCGTCCTAGTCGTGCGACAGATGGCTAACGACGGTGGCCGCTACTTTGGACCATTCACGTCCTCGCAGGCCGTCCATCAGAGCCTGGACCTGATACGGCGCCTGTTCCCGTACCGCACCTGCAACAGAGAAATCACCGGCCACGATCACAGACCTTGCCTCTACTATCACATCGAGCGATGCTCTGGCCCATGCATTGGCGCCATCAGCCGCGAGGACTATCGTCAGACGATGGAGCGGATCTCGCTATTCCTGGAGGGCCGTCAAGAGGAGATCGTTGCCAGCCTGCGCGACGAGATGAAAGCCGCTTCCGATCGTCTCGAGTTCGAGCGAGCGGCCAAGCTTCGCGACGAAATCGCCGCCATCACACAGATTATCGAACGGCAACGCATCGTCTCGGCGCATCTCAAGGACCACGACTTTGTGGCGTTCGCCCGTGCCAACGGCGATGCCTGCGTCCAGGTCTTTTTTGTGCGGAACGGACGACTCATCGGTCGGGACTATTATGTCCTGAGCGGCGCGACCGATGCCAGCGACCAAGAGATCGTGCGTGCGTTCTTGGTTCAGTTCTATGAGCAATCGCCCTCGATCCCTCCCGAGGTGGTCGTCCCCAGCGATCTCGACAATCTACCCATCCTGGAGCAGTGGCTCCAACAGCGACGCGGCAGTCCTGTAATGATCAAGGTCCCCAAGCGCGGCGACCGACGCGCTGTCTTGGATCTGGCGCAAGAGAACGCTGTGGAGACGCTGCGCAAGCTCCGGGCCGAATGGCGAGCCGATCGCAGCAAGCACGTCGAGGCCCTCACCCAACTCCAAGAGACACTCGGCTTGGAAGAGCCGCCCAACCGCATCGAGTGCTATGACATCTCGCACACCCACGGCTTTGGAGCTACTGGCAGCATGGTGGTCTTTGTGCAGGGCACCCCTAGCAAGAGCGACTATCGACGCTTCCGCATCAAGGATGCCAAGGGGGGCGATGACTATGCCGCCATGGCCGAGGTGCTGCGCCGGCGCTTTGCGCGCGCCAACTCTGCCGCCGAGCGCGCCGAGACGACGGGGCGGACGAGTCGTTGGGCCCTCATGCCGGATCTAGTCATCGTTGATGGCGGCAAGGGGCAGCTGCACGCCGCTTTGGAAGCCATGGCGGATACGGGCGTGGACCACGTGCCGGTGGCCGCCCTGGCCAAGCGTGAGGAAGAGCTCTTTACCCCGGAGAGCTTGGAGCCGCACGTGCTCCCTCCAAGCTCTCCAGGTCTCTACTTGGTGCAACGCATCCGCGACGAGGCGCATCGGGTGGCAGTGAGCTACCACCGCACAGTCCGGCGCAAGCACAGCACCAAGTCAGCGCTGGAGGAGGTGCCAGGCATAGGGCCGAAGCGTCGTCAGGCTCTGCTGCGCGCCTTTGGCTCCATCGACGGCATACGTCAGGCCAGCCTAGAGGACCTAATCTCCATCCCGGGGATCACGCGTCCCATCGCCGAACGTCTGCGCGACCAGGTCTAGCTGACGCCTGCGTCGTCGGCGCTGCGCCGTGGCGGTAGCTTGACCACCGTGACACCATCTCCACCCTCCGCCAGCGCCCCCGGACGGAACTCGGACACCAATGGATGCCCCTGCAACTGCTCTCGCACGACCTGCTTGAGCACACCCATGCCCTTGCCATGAATGATGGAACACCAGGGAAGGCCCGCCATGTAGGCGCTGTTCAGGTACCGCTCCAGCTCGATGGCCACCTCATCAGCACGATACCCTCTGAGATCCAACTCGGTCCCCGGCGAAACCCCCTCGGATGTCGACACGGTCGAGCGCCGCGGGGCCTCTCTCGGAGCGGAGGCAACACGTTCCAAGGCCTCGCGTTGTGCGCGCAAACGTAGGTTACCCACCCGTACCTCGGCCTCCTGATCTCCGACACGCAACACCTCGCCCACCTGCCCCAGGTAGGCGATACGCACCGAGTCGCCTGGCTTCAAGTCATTCGCCCGGATGCTGGGAGACGGTGGCGGCGTGG
This sequence comes from uncultured Anaerolineales bacterium, assembly GCA_964614895.1. GTDB lineage: Bacteria > Chloroflexota > Anaerolineae > UBA1429 > UBA1429 > DAIRUQ01. The sequence goes on along the minus strand of CAZTMY010000009.1, from coordinate 17,699 downwards.
GAGCGGGCTCGAGTGCCTTGGCCAGCTCGGCGTGTCGCTGCGTTGCCTCACGCACAGCACGCGCTCGATCAGAGCCCGTCGCCACCAAAAGACGGAGCGCTTTCAGCTCATCCTGCAGCTCGTCCAGAAGCTGTCTGCCCTGGGCGCGGGCCTCCTCCAGCACCTGCTCTCGCGCCGCCTCGACCTCGGAGATTCGTTGTCGCAAATCATCCTCCAGGCGAGCCGCCCGACGCAGATGCTTCTCCGCTTCCTCACGGGCGTGCTCTGCTGCGTCACGTGCTTGACGCACACCCTCTAGGAGAGAGTCGGCCTCCATATCCTGCGGAGAGATCAACCTAGCCGCTCGGTCCAGGATAGCGGGATCCAGCCCCAAACGCCTAGCGATAGCCAGCGCATTGCTTCGCCCGGGCACGCCAATGGAGAGCTTGAACGTTGGTGACAGTGTCTCCAGATCAAACTCGACGCTGGCGTTCTGGATGCCTTCCGTACCGAAGGCAAACAGCTTTAGTGCTGAGTAGTGGGTCGAGCATACGGCTGTGCAGCCCAGGTCCAGTAGCGCCTCCAAGAGCGACTGCGCCAAGGCAGCACCTTCCACGGGATCAGTGCCCGCGCCCAGCTCGTCAAGCAACACCAGCGACTGGGGTGTGGCTTGCTCCAGCACGCTAACGATGTGCGTCATATGCGAGGAGAAGGTGGAAAGGCTCTGCTCGATGCTCTGCTCATCGCCGATGTCGGCATAGATGCCGTCATAGACGGGCACTGACGAGCCTTCTCCCGCTGGAATATGCATGCCGGCCTGGGTCATTGCCGTCAACAGGCCCACCGTCTTGAGCGCCACCGTCTTGCCACCCGTGTTGGGGCCCGTGATGAGCAGAATACGGGCATCCTCGCCGACCCGCACGTCGATGGGCACAACCGTGTCCTCAGGGAGCAGCGGATGCCGCGCCGCGTGAAGGTGCAAGCGAGCCCGATTCGCCAAGCCGTCAGCTCCTGATGCGGCACCGGTTGAGAGTATCTCGGCCGGTTGTGCGTGTTGGGCAAAGCTATAGCGCGCGCAGGCGAATGCCAGATCGAGCTCGGCAAGGATCTCTACATCGCGGTCGATGACATTGGCATGTTCTCCGATCATCTCGGTCAGCTCTCTAAGAATGCGCTCGACCTCATGACGTTCAAGCGAGCGCAGCTCCTGCACCTGATTGCCCAGCTCAACCGTGGCCAGCGGCTCAATGAACAGGGTAGCGCCGCTCGCCGATGTATCGTGCACGATACCCGGAATACGTCCCCTAAACTGGCTCTTGAGCGGCACGACATAGCGCCCGCTACGCTCGGTGATGATAGGTTCCTGCAGGTACGCGGCATTGTCGCCATCGGCCACAAACCGTCGAAGACGCTCGGTCAGACGCTCCTGGGCTTGACGTAGCTCCCTCCGGATCCGCGCCAACTCTGGTGATGCCGAGTCCAGCACGTTGCCGTCGTCGTCCAAGCAGCGGCCGATAGCATCAGTGAGCTCGGGCAGCGGCTCGAGTTGCGCGGCGCTATCCGCCAACAGGGGGTACTCGTCCTCCAGACGCAAGAGCAGACTGCGGAGCCTACGAGCGGCCAACAGCGTACCCTGCACCTCGAGAATCTCGTGAGGCTGCAACATCGCAAAGAGACCCGCTCGCTCGGCATGTGAGCGGACATCGCGGGCCGCTCCCAACGTCACCTCGGGGCGCGTCCCGAGGAGCGCCTTAGCCTCCGTCGTTGCCTGCTGCCGCTGGCGAACCTCATGTGGATCCGTGGATGGCCGAAGAGCCAGGGCCAGCTCGCGCCCAGCGGAGAAAGACGTATGCTCCGCCAACTGGTCCAGTATCTTCTCGAACTCGAGTGTCCTTAGATCATGCTCGTTCACGATCAGCCCCCAGCTCTCTCAGGCGACGTACCAGTGGTAAACTGCTGGCATGCGCCCTCGCCCAGGCACACACAACAAGCCCCGGACCCTTGCCTAATCCCACGCGCTGGCAAGAGATTAAGGACTTGCGAGAAAAGTCCTAGATAACCCATAATAGCCCACAGCGCTCAGTGCCGCTCCCACGACTACCCGCCATTACCTCTCACAAAATGTCTTGCTGACGCTCTATGAAAAAGCACACCGGGGGCCTGCCATCCTGGCGGCAATGTCCCAGATAGTAGTGTAAGAGGATTTGACCCAAACGGTGATCGTATGCTTGATCCTTACAGCGCAACTAACACGACAAGGAAGATACGCGATAACCGATCCTACTATGGCATTGATGGCGTACTTGAGCAAGTTCGGCCTGCGGATCGAGGATGACTTTGCGAAGGGATTCGAGTCCTGATTCAATCGGTGATTGAGGTTGAGGTGACACAGGGCATCGGCGCTGGGCGCTACGAGCGCAGCTCCGAGCGTTTACACCCCTTGACGGACCACATCCGGGCACACGGGCCTGGACGGCTAGAGGTCGACGAGCAGCCCGTAGATCAAGTCTACCAAAATACCTATAACCTGCAGTTGTCCCCGCCTGGCCGGGGATACCTGCCGAGGGAACTGGGCGGATGAACGGGGCAAATTCCACTCCCCCCGCCTCCCCCTATCGGATAGGTCGGCACGTTAGACGCCAGCCGGCAGCCAGATTAGAGCCTACACCCTGGACCGCCATAAACCAGCCAATTATCCAAAGCCCGAGTGCCCGATCCACAAGCGAGCACGGCGCGCCATCGTGCAATAGGTGAAAGACTCTATAACGGCGTGGACCACGAAGAGGATGCACGCAGCGCGGGGAAGGGCACCGACTCCCTTCCCCGCGCTCCTCCGGCCTATGGTCGCGACTAGCTAGCGGCCTCTACCACACTCCCCGCCCCCCCTATGGGTCCCGGAACCATCTCCGGGGCCAGGGGCGCCGTTCCCATCCGGCGGTGCAGGCTGAGGCTCGGCGGGCGGCTCGCTCGCGCCTGCCCCCACCCCTCTGCTGGGGCTCGGCGGGCGGCTCACTCGCGCCTGCCCCTCTTCCTGCTGGGGCTCCTGAAATCGCTGCTGCCAGTACTCCGTAGCACGCAGTGCCTCCCCCAGGCCACATTGACAAGCACCGTCCCCACACCGCTCAAGCTGGAGCTGGAGCCGCTGTCGTACCTGCCCCATGATTGCTTCCACAGCCGCTTCGTCCATACCGTCGGCCTGCGCCCGACGGATGACGGAGCGAATCTGGCTCTGCAAGTGAGAGCTCATCTGAGTGCGCAACGCCTCTTCCGTCTCCATCCAACCACGTTGATTCTGTTCCACCTCGGCGAGCGCGGTGCGCACACGCACAACGACCTCGCCATTGACGATGTCGGCTGGCGTGACCGTGACCGTTGTGCCCGCCGCCCCAAGCATGGTGGAGATGGCCACCGCCAGTGCCGTGAATAGTTGAATCATCCGTCCTCCTTTTTCCGCACCACTCTTTACTGCGTCTTGCGCTTATGTGACGCAGACGGAGCCCAAAGGTTACGCGAGCACTGTGGCTCACTCAAACGCACTTCCATGGCGCGCAGGTGTCGGCAGTCATGGTGCCAGGCATCGCAACCAGAGGCTTGCAGTTCTGCTGGAAGCAGTCGCCCCCGCGCCTATAATGCATGCGCGTGTCACGCCAGGCTTTGATCTCATGCTCGTGTTCCGGACGCTCTATCTATCACTGGGAGTCTCTTGGACGACGACGTAACCGAGACATGCCTCCTATGCCCTGGTCGGGGCAGTTGCGCCATTCGAGAGGTGCGTGGGCGAGCCTGTTGCGAGGAAGACCAGCGGCCTCTACGTGGTGCCCAGCTATCCTGCGGTCACGCAACGATGGGACTACGCGCTCTTGCGTAACTTTTGTAGCTCGCCAGCGTCTCATACATGAGGGCTTTCTTGAAGACTGAGCGGCAACTGCTTCGCGGCGTGCGCCAGCTCTCCACAGAGGCGCTGGCTGAAGCCTACGATCGCTATAGCTCGGAACTCTACGCCTATGCGATGCGGCAGCTAGCCAACGCCGGGCTAGCGGAGGACTGCGTCGCCGAGACGTATCGTCGCCTTCTGGATGCGGTGCAGCGGGGAGATGGCCCCCGTCGCCATCTGAGAGCCTACCTTTACCGCACCGCCCACAACTGGATTACGGACAACTATCGGCGTCCCCCAACCGAGGAGCTCGTCGAGATCGGCTCTCTTGAGGACGACCTGGCCGATCCGCCTGAAAGACGGCTCGTTGCGGAGGCCGACCGCGCGGAGCTAATGGAGGCAATGGCCACTCTCACCATGGACCAACGACAAGTGCTCTTGCTGCGGTTTGTGGAGGATTGGTCACTTGCCGATACAGCTCGCGCCATGCAGCGATCCGTGGGCGCTGTGAAGGCGCTACAGTTCCGCGCAGTACGCACCCTTGCCGACGCCCTGGGCCACCGGATGGGAGGCCATGACAGCAGAACGTGATACTCAACAGGATCAGATCCGACGCCGGCTCCAGGCTTTGCGGCCTGTGCCACCGCGCGACCCAGAAGTCGCGGCAGAGCGACGCTCGGCGTTCCTGCGTGCCAGCCGATACGCCGCACTCCGGCGCCAAGCCGCACAGGCAACACGTCCCCGTGCTCGTCTGGCGACCGTGCTGATCGGGCTGGCGCTGGCGGTCGTTTCCAGCTTGGGGCTCACCGTATCCGCTGCTCAGGCTGCTCTACCAGGAGATCCGCTCTACCCCGTCAAGCTTGGAGCGGAGCAACTGGGCATCACTCTAACCTTCAGCCCGGCCGCACGCGGGCAGCGCCTGGTCGATCGAGTCATAACACGCGCCCAGGAGTTAGATGTCCTGGCCTTTAGCGCACCCGAACGCGTGGGGCCTACCGATCTGACACGGTTCAACCGACACGCAGCCGCTGCCCGTGACGAGGTGCAGGCGCTCTCCCATAGCGACGCGGCCTTGGCCCAGACCCTTCTGAAACGCCTCGAAGAAGCTACGACGTTGCAGCAGACTGCCATGCGCCGAATCGAACGAGAAGGAGCAAGGGGCTCGCAGATCCGAAATCCAGAGGCTCCGGGCGACGACCAACCGGAGACGCAGGATCAACCGTCAGGTGCCCGGCCAGAGGACACGACACCTAGCCCTCAATGCCGTAGGACCTCTGACGTCGCGACGGCAACGCTGCTGGCTACGGAGACAGCCGAGCCGCCTGAGCGCGAGACCCCCACGACTCTGGCGACCGGTGGGCGACCTTGCACGACGGCCACGCCACATCGGACGGCGCAGCCCACGCCTGGCGAGGATTCGAGCTCGAGGACGAGCGTAACGCCGTCCACCAGCGGCACCAGGAACAGCCAGCCCAGCCCAGGATTCGGCGGGTCAAGCGTGGGGCCGGGGCCAGGATCGTCCTAGCAGCCAACGATCGCGACAAGCCAGTCGCCAGCGAGGGCCGCCACGCTCCCATGGACGGACGTTCTCGAGATGTAGCGCGGTTTCACCGGCCTCCGCTGCACGAACGCGATGCCTCTCGACGCCTGGCGCACGCTCGTCCCTGCTACTAGATCGACCCGAAAGCGACACGTGTCTCAACCTGCTCAACTTTTCTGCCTCTACGACACGAGGAGAGGAACTGTGGCAACCGTTCAGCGACAGGATCCTCTTGGTCAACCCAATAGTAGGCAGCAAGCCTCTGGTAGGTTTTGATGCCATCGCCCTCCTGTCAGCCCTTCGGAGCAGCGATCCAGACCGTCTAGCCCTGCTGGCTAACGCCCTGGTTTCGCACATTCGCAGCCAGTCTGGCTTTGAGATGGGAAAGCCAACCACCGCCAGTTTAGAATAGCGTAGTGTTCACGGGTTAAGCTGTCTACCGGACTATGGGCATGGTCCGGCCGTACCGCTCGCGATCGCAGCTAGATCCTCGCCGGCATAGCCTATCTCCTCTGGCACGGGCCTCTTTGAGGTTGCCACTCCCTGTACCGTGAATGCTGGGTAGAGCTGCCCAGGGAACCGCAGTTGAGGGCTAGCATGGCCATACCAAATAAGTGCCGCAACAGCCACAATTCGGCCACATTCTTGTGCCATCATCAGGACGAGCCTGCGATGCATCGGGGACGGCTGGTGCGTCGTTGGCAGATGACGTCGGCGCATTGGCCATCGTCTCTTGCGCGCGGCGGACCACTCCTGGCGCAGCCACAAACTGCCTTTGACCCTGCCCACCCCGCAACGTATAATCTCGTGACAATCGCCAAGTTGCCAGCGGACAGTATCCGCGCCTCCGCGTCCACGTAGTACTACCACGCAAGGAGAAGACCTGGTGCGCAAACACGAGCTCGCCAAGGACTTTATGATCCTACTGCTCTTTGTGGTTATCTCGCTCGTATTCTTCTGGCGGCAGACCATCGGCGGCAAGACGATGCTGCCAGCAGACAACGTGTTCGCCGTGGAGCCATGGGCTTCCTACGCGGAAGAAGTGGGCGTAGACGTTCCCCACAATGACCTCCTCAGCGACCTGTACCTCGAGAACTATGCGTGGAAGCGCTTCATCATCAACAGTATTCGGGGTCGCTCGCTACCGCTCTGGAATCCGTATATCTTTACCGGAATGCCCTTCCTGGCGACAGGACAACACTCGGCTATGTACCCGCTGAGCGTGTTGTTCTACGTGCTGCCTTTGTCCACAGCCTTCGGCTGGTTCGCCGCTCTGCATATGTTTCTGGCCGGCACCATGATGTACATCCTGGCCCGCACGTTCCGAGTTAACCGCCTCGGAGCAACGGTCGCGGGCGTCGCCTTTATGCTCTCGGGGTTCATGGTCACTCGCCAGGTGTTCCCGATGATCATGGCAGCGGCAGTTTGGTTGCCGCTACTCCTAGCAGTCATCGAAAAGCTCGCCAACAAGGCAGAGGCTGGCGACCAGAACCTGGCAACGTATCTGCCCTATGCCCTGGTCGGGAGCGTTGGGATCGGCCTGGTCCTCCTCGCGGGCCATCCCGAGATGTACTACTATATTGTTCTGGTCTGCGGCTTCTTTACATTGTACCGCTTGGTCCGGGTAGTCTTGGCTACCAAGAATGCGGGCATGTTGGGGCGTCTGATCCTTGTGCTGGGCGGTATGGTCATCCTAGGCGCTGGTCTGGGATTCGCCCAGTGGGCGCCCTTGCTCCAGGTGGTACAACGAAACTTTCGCGAGGGCAGCACCAGCTTCGAAGAGGTCCTCAGCTGGGCTTGGCCATGGCGTCGTGTGTTCTCTATGTTCGTGCCCGACTTTTTTGGGAATCCTTCTCACCACACCTACTTTGACCTCTACCAGTGGCGCACGGTAGCGATCACGCAGAACTACTTTGGGGACTCCATCACGAATCCCAACTGGGGCATGAAGAACTATGTCGAGGGCACGGGCTACCTCGGCTTTGCCGCCAGCGTGCTGGCCATCGTGGCGCTCCTGCGTCGAAAGGGACGGCATCTGGGCTTTCTCGCTATCCTTGCCCTCTTCTCTATCATGTTCGTATTCGGATCACCACTCTATATCGTCATCTACAAGCTACCAGGCCTTAGCCAGGTACACTCGCCGTTCCGATGGATCTTTCCATTCACCATTTGCACAACCCTCATGGCGGGCATGGGAGCCGACCTCCTCTGGCAAGATCGCCACCGGGAACCTGGCCACAACATCTGGGGGCTGCTCGATCGCTTGGCGCATCGGGTGCTGCCCTGGCTGATACTGGCGGCCGCTCTGGGGGGGATCATCGTGATGGCCGGCACCCTGGTCTTCAAAGAGCGGATAATCCCACTGGCCGATCGTGCCATCCAGGAGCTAGCCAAGGCGCCCTACGGCATCTCTGGGCCAGAGATGTTCTACTCGTACATGTTTCGGAACTTTGCCATCCTGGCTGCGGCCATGGTGCTGACGGGCATCGTGCTTCTGCTAGCTCGCAAGCTGCGCGATCAGCGCGTGTGGGCCGGGCTGGTGGTGCTAGCTATCATAGCCGAGGCCTTTGTCATTTCGTGGGATTTCTACCCGGCAGTCGACTCAGACCTCGTTGGATACCGTACGCCGGTCACCAGCTTTTTCGCGCAGGATACCGAGACCTACCGCATCACGGCCTACGCGCCCAATGGCGGGCGACCGCTTATCGCCAACAGCCCCTGGTTCTTTGATCTACAGGACATCCGTGGCTACGATTCGATCATCCCCGCTCAGTATGTCGAGTTCATGAAACTGGTGCAGGGGCAGCACGAGCTACTGTACAACCGCATCGGCCCCATCACGCAGGCCAACGCGCTGGACTCGCCCCTGCTGGATATCCTCAACGTCAAGTACGTCGTCACGGACCTCAAGGACGAGATTCGATCCGATGGATATACGCTGGTGTATGAGGATGAGGTGCGGGTCTATCGCAACGATGACTATCTGCCGCGCGCCTATCTGGTAGCCAATGCCACGTTCCAGGAGAACGTAGCCAAGCGCAAGGTTGCCCTACGGCGGTTCGACCCGCGCATTGAGGTGCACCTAGAGGTACCACCACCGTTACCCGCCCAAGAGGACATCCCCGCCGAGTTCACTAACGAGGTCGAGTCACTGCGTTACGGAGCGAACGAGGTAACCATCCTGGTCGATACCCCCATACCGGCGTATCTCGTCCTGAACGACGCGTGGTTCCCCGGTTGGCGCGCCTTTGTGCGACCCGCAGACGCTGAGGATCCGCTAGCCGCGGAGCAAGAAGTCGAGATCCTCCGCGCCAACGGAAACTTTCGAGCGGTGGTCGTCCCCGCAGGGCGCCATGTGGTGCGCTTCAAGTACTCACCAAACATCGTCAAACTGGGATTCTATGTCAGCTTTATCGCGACGGTGGTGCTCGTACTCCTCATCGCCCTGTGGGGGTGGTTGCGTTTTTTTCGCATAGCCCAGGATGAGGAAGCGGCCCAACGCGTCACCAAGAACACGGTTGCGCCTATCGCGTTGAACCTGGTGAACCGCGTAATCGACATGGCCTTTGCCATGTTGATGCTTCGTCTCCTGGGACCTGTCGACGCCAGCGAGTACTACTATGCTGTCTTGCTCATCAGCTGGCTGGATATCCTGACCAACTTTGGCCTGAACACACTCATCACTCGTGAGGTAGCCAAGAATCGCGCTGACTCGAACCGCTACCTAAACAACGGCATCGTGGTACGTCTCTTGCTCTGGGTGGGTGCCATAGCTACGCTCGCGCTCTTCCTGTTACTACAGACGCATGTCACCCCTGTGCGCTCGACCACCATCTTGGCTATCGCGCTATTTAGCATCGCCTTGATACCGAGCAACATCTCGGCCACCATCAGCGCCGTGTTCCAGGGCCATGAGAGAATGGCGGTCCCGGCTGCCATCGCCACGTTCACCACGCTGTTGAAAGTAACTTTTGGCGCCGGCGTACTAGTGCTGGGGCTCGGCTATGTCGGTCTGGCCGGTGTCTCTATCGGCGTGAACCTAGTGACCATGCTGGTACTCTACGCGCTAATGCGCCGCTGGCTCTTCCAACCGCACGTGGACATCGCCTTTCGCTTCCAAAAGGAGATGCTACGCATCTCCTACCCCCTCATGCTGAACAACCTACTGGCAACGCTTTTTTTCAAGGTGGCCATCGTCCTGCTCAAATGGCGTGTTCCCGATCCGCGGGTAATCGGGTGGTATAGCACGGCGTACAAGTACATTGACGCGGTAGGCGTGATCCCGGCTTACTTTACGATGGCCATGTTTCCGCTTATGTCACGCTACGCAGCCGAGTCCCATGAAGGCCTCATGCGCGCCTATCAGCTCGCCATGAAACTCTTGCTCACCATTGCGCTGCCGGGCGCGCTGGTCGGGTCAGCTTTTGCTCGCGAGCTAATCTTGCTGCTGGGAGGCAGCGCTTATGCCCAGGCAACGCCTCTGCTGGCCGTGATGATCTGGTACATGCCCTTCGGATTCCTCAACTCGTTAACCCAGTACGTACTCATCGCCCTGGACAAACGCTCATTCCTCACCCTGGCATTCACCATCGGCCTAGTCTTCAACATCGCCGCCAATCTGGTGCTCATAGACCTGATCGGCTACCGAGCATCGTCGTACGTCATGGTCGCATCCGAGCTGGTTCTGCTGATCCCCTTTGCCATCGGGATACACCGATATCTGGCTCCCGTTCCGTGGGCACACCTGGTCTGGAAGATAGCCGCCTGCGCAGCACCCACGGCCGTGTTGCTCGCGCTGCTGCCGCATCGCTACGACGTCCTCGGCGCTGTGGCGGGCCTCGCCCTCTTTGGCGTTGGCATGTGGAAGCTCGAGGCTTTTACCAAGGATGAGTGCCAAACATTGCGCAAGGCGCTCCCAGTAGACCGGCTGCAGGCGCAGGTGCAGGAATGGTTGCCCAGCACCCCCATGTAGCGCCTGGGTAACGCCGCAGGTACTGCTCCCAACGAAGGAGGCTCACATGGCACAAGTGGTGACGATCGCCGATATTCCTCAACACGCCGACCAAGAAATCACCATCCGTGGTTGGCTCTACAAAAAGACGGATAAGGGCCGACTCAAGTTCTTGCTCATCCGAGATGGGACGGGCATCGTCCAGGGAGTGGTCTTCAAGAAAGAGGTTTCTCCCTCTTGCTTTGCCAACGCCCAGGAGCTTACCCAAGAGTCGTCACTCATTGTGACGGGCAGCGTGCGACAAGACGACCGGGCGCCGGGCGGCTATGAGCTGTCCGTAAGCGACATCGAGATCGTGCAGATCGCCAAAGAGTACCCTATCGCCCCCAAAGAGCACGGCGTCGATTTTCTGATGGAGAACCGGCATCTGTGGTTGCGGTCTTCCCAGCAATGGGCCATCCTACGGGTGCGCGCTACCGCCATCCGAGCCATCCGCGATTGGCTCGACAACCACGGGTTCCTGCTGGTTGACGCGCCGATCCTCACGCCCTCCTCTTGCGAGGGGACAACGACGCTCTTTGAGACCGAGTACTTTGGCGAGAAGGCCTACCTAACGCAGAGCGGCCAGCTCTACAACGAGGCGACGTGCGCCGCCTTTGGCAAAACCTACTGCTTTGGGCCCATCTTCCGCGCCGAGAAGAGCAAAACGCGCCGCCACCTTATCGAGTTCTGGATGGTCGAACCAGAGATCGCCTATGCGACCCTGGATGACATCATGGAAGTCGAAGAGCAGTTCGTGAGCTACATCGTCGGGCGCTGCCTAGACGAATGCGCCGAGGAACTCAAGACGCTCGAGCGAGACACAACGCCGCTCGAAGCCATTCAGCCACCGTTCGCACGCATCACCTACAACCAGGCCATATCGCTCCTGTCTGAGAGCGATGAGCCCCTACCGTGGGGAGAGGATTTCGGAGCCCCTCATGAGACCTACATCGCCAACCAGTTCAGCAAACCCGTGTTCGTGCATCGCTACCCCGCACAGTGCAAGGCATTCTACATGGAGGCCGATCCCAAAGACCCACGGCTCTCACTCTCGGTGGATCTCCTAGCACCAGAGGGATACGGCGAGATCATCGGCGGGGGTCAACGCACCAGCCGGCTGGACCTCCTTGAGGAACGAATCCGTGAGCACGGTCTGCCACGCGAGGCTTTCGAGTGGTACCTCGACCTCCGTCGCTATGGCTCAGTGCCCCACGCCGGATTCGGCCTAGGCGTGGAACGCACTGTCATGTGGATCTGTGGTATCCACCACATCCGCGAGACCATTCCATTCCCACGGACGCTGGGACGCATGTATCCTTAGGGTCTGTTGGCTGCAAACCAGCGAGTCACGCGTGACCTGACGGGAACGTTTGGATACATACCAGCATGCTTCTGTCTACGCCCGTCGCCGGCCAGAGCTAACCAGTGCGGCGGACGTGGCCCCAGTAACGTTGCTCTGAGATAGCCGTCGAGTTGGAGATGCTCGATGTCGAAACGTACCGTTATCATTCTGTTGATCGTGGTCTTGCTGCTATGTGCACTCGTCAGCGTGTGCAGCCTGGGTGGGATATCCCTTTACCGCAAACTCACGGGCACACAAACCACGCCGACGCCCGAAAGCACGGCTGCCCCCGGCAGCAACGCTACTATCATGCCGGAAACGCGCGCCAGCGGAGGTCACCTGACCCTTTATGGCAGCCTGCCACCGACACTGGATCCGGCACTGGTGCAGGACAGTACCTCAGCCGAGTATGTCGTCCATCTGTTCAGCGGACTGGTCTCCCTTAATGCCGATGCAAAGATCGTGCCCGATCTCGCCACTCATTGGGACGTGACGAGCGAGGGAACCGTCTACGTCTTCCACCTAGACCCAGACGCGGAATTCAGCAATGGACGCCCCATCACAGCGGAGGACGTCGCCTTCTCGATTGAGCGCGCGCTTTCCCCCGCGTTGAGCTCTCCCGCTGCGAGCAGCTATCTCGATGACATCAAGGGGGCTCTCGCCTATGCGTCTGGCGAGGCAGACCACATTGAGGGATTGGAAGTGGTGGATGACCAGACACTCCGTATCACCATTGACGCTCCGAAGGCCTACTTTCTCGCCAAGCTGACATACCCGACGTCTTACGTCGTCGATCGTAATCAGGTGGCCAAGGGCGCCTCTTGGATGCTCTCACCAGTCTGCAGTGGGCCCTTTGTGTTGCGCGAGATGGATCGCGACCATCTTGTCCTCGCGCGCAATGCCCACTATGTGGGCCGCCCCGTCCTCCTGGATACCGTCACGTACGTCTTTGCAGGCGGCGACCCCATGACCATGTACGAGACTGGAGAGCTGGATATCGTGAGCGTCACACCGTACGGAGTCGAACGCGTCCTAGATCCGCACAACCCCCTACACAGCCAGCTTCACACCGCGACTGAGGCGTCGGTCCGCTACCTAGGTTTCAACACCAACGTGCCGCCCTTTGATGATCCGGCGGTGCGCCAGGCCTTTGCCATGGCCATTGACAAAGAGCGGCTAGCTGACTTGGTGTTCCGCGGTACGGCCGTGGCGGCTCACGGCATTCTGCCACCTGCGCTGCCCGACCATGATCCGTCCTTCGAGGGCATCCCCTACGATCCAGAGCAAGCCCGTGCCAAGCTCGCGACCTCACGCTATGCGGGGCATATGCCTGAGCTAGTGCTTAGCACGGCTGGCACCAGCGCCCACCTCGGCTCCGACGCTCGCGCTGTGCTGGCCATGTTGGAGGAGAATCTGGGACTGGAGATCGTTGTGGAGCAACTCGAGTGGTCAGATTTCCTGAAGGATCTGAATCGAGGGCGCTTCCAGATGGCTCTCTCTGGCTGGATCGCGGACTATCCGGATTCGCAGAACTTTTTGGATCTCCTCTTCCATAGCGCCAGTCTCCAGAACCGAAGCGGCTATGCCAACGCCGAGGTAGACGCCCTTCTCGAGAGCGCACGTGTCGAGCTCGACCCCGAACGCCGAACGGAGCTGTACCGTCAGGCAGAGAGCATCATCGTCCACGACGCCCCTTGGATTCCCCTCACACACGCCATCTCTCACACGCTGGTCAAACCGCACATTCGAGGCTATAGCTCGTCATCCACGATGTACCCATGGCTATGCGACATATACCTGGCACCGTAGCGCGGCGTACACTGCGCAGCCAATCGTGGGCTCTGGCCATGATGCCGCTACACTCGGGAGTTGCTCAAGATCGTCGGCCTGCAACCCTCGTTGGTCACACGCTACCCACACGAGTTCTCGAGTAGGCAGAGGCAACGGATCAGCGTGGCGAGAGCTGGATCGCTCCCAGGCACCTAGCTCACCGAGCGCTGGCGCGTTCGCCATCGCCAGACGAGCCAAGTCACAAAAGCGGCGATCCCAACGGCCGTGGCGGCCAGGCCCAGCAGGATGCCTTCGCGGTACGGAGGAGGGTCACTCACCACAATACCTTCGCGACGAGCATACTCGGCACGGTCAAGGCTGGATCGCAAGCTTTGCCGAAAGTCTGAGGTAGGGGTCACCGGCCGCAACGCCTCCTTGACAGCGACCTCTACGTCGGCGAGGTCATCAACTGCTTCCTGCGGCAACAGCTCGTGCGCTGCCCTGGCTACGCCCTCACGCACACGAGCCCACACATCGCGGCCTCTCTGTAGCGGTCTTGGCAATTGATGACTCATTCGGTATCGATCCCCCGCTTGTTCAGCTCTTTGCGCAAGGCGAGCAACGTTCGATGGTATAGCGACTTGACGGCGCCTTCGCTGCGCCCCAGTACAGCCCCGATCTCTGCGTTAGAGAGACCCTCCACATGCTTCAGCACCAGCAACTCCTGCCGCACCTTGTCCAATGTGCGTATCGCTTCGCGCAGCTCTTCGCCAAGGTCCGAACGGACTGTAATGGCCTCCGGATTTTCGTCACCCCGGCTTCTCAGGACCAGATTGTCGAGCGTTACCACCGGGCGTCGGCTCCGGTCCCGATGATGGTTCGCCACAAGATTATGTGCGATGCGGTACAGCCACGCCGAGATGGGCAAGCCCCGGTCCTCATACTCGGCAAAGTGTGCGTAGGCTCGGAAAAACGTACGCGAGGTCAAGTCCTCAGTATCGCGTACGTTTCCCACGCGGTGATAGATGTAGCTATAGATGCGATCCACATATTGCTCATAAAGGTCGCGAAAGGCATCTGAGATCTCCGCGTCGTCATGCGGCTGTTCTGCCTGCTGGTCGTCGCTCATCCCATCCTCATCGGCAAGCTATAGAACACCGGGGGAGCAACAGCGTTGCATCCCACCCGCAACCGAGTTTACTGGCAAGCATATCCGTGTCAAAGCATCCTTGCTGCGCCTACGGCGTTGACCCCCAAGCATCGCTATGGTACCATCAATATGTTGATTCGGTATCGCTTATCTACAGGAGAAGCTCACACATGCCCGTTGGCCGCAACGATCCCTGTCCTTGTGGCAGCGGAAGGAAATACAAGCAGTGTCATCTCCGCCAGGACCAAGTAGCCAGCTCCCGAGAGCATGCGCTATCAACGGCTGAGGCCATGGCCATGAACGCGCTGTTCGGCTATGCCACTTCCCGTCGCTTTGCGCAGCAACTGGTCCAGGCTTTCCAGCGCTACTGGGGCGGGAGCTACAACCCGGTCAGCGCTTCCATTCTCGGCATGGACCCGTTCCGCCGCATGCTGGAGTGGTTCGCCCTCGACTATGTCATAGACGAGGAGGGGCATCGCGTCATCGCCTTGTTCCTGGCAGAGGCCGATGGCGCTCCTCAGCAAGTACGACAAGTACTTGAGGTCTGGGCCGAGACGTGCATGAGTGCGTTCCGCGTGACACAAATGAGGGACGGCGATCGCCTCACCCTCTTTGACCTGCTGCGACAAACCGAGATCGAGGTAGAAAGCCGGTTCGCTACGCTCAACGCCCACGAGGACGATCTTCTGCTCGCGCGGCTCGTGCGGCTAGACGACCATATCACCCTCTCTCCGATGACCGCCATCTACCCGCCCGCCATCGAGGAGCCACTGGTCGCATACACCCGGCGAGCATACGCCCTCTATCAGGAGGAGCACTACCAAGCTGATTGGGATGCATTCCTGAGAGCCAACGGGCATATCTTCCAGGCGTTCCTCCTCTCTGAGAATGCCGATCCGTTCCGTAGGCAGATCGGACTGGGTACGCCCTACATCGATCCCGTCCATATCCGTGACTTGCTACATGAGCGCACGCAACAAGAGTCACAAGAGCGTCGCCAACGCCAGCGCGAGCCCGAGCAGCGGGTGCCCGCCATTCAGCGTCGTCCTTCAGGCATCATCATCCCCGGGAGCCCCGCACCAGAGAAGGCTGAAAGCGAGGATCCTGGCGACAAACCGCCTCAGATCCTGATACCAGGACGCGATACCTAGCCAAGCAACATACTCAACACAGGAGCTTCAGCTTTCCTATGCCCATCAAAGCGCTGCTACTTGACCTTGATGACACTCTCTTGATCAACGACATGTCGCTGTTCATGGAGCCCTACTTCCAAGCGCTAGCGAGACACATGGGCCCCATCATCCCCGTGGAACAGCTGATGCCAGCCCTATTCAGCGGTACCAGGGCCATGCGGGAGAACGACGGCAGCAACGGCACCAATGCGGAGGTCTTTGCCGAAACCTTCTTCCAGCAAGTCGATACGTCCCCGGACGTGTTGCTCCCCGCTTTCCAAGCCTTTTACCGCCAAGAGTTCCAGACTCTGGCCTCGCTCACCGAACCGGATGCCATGGCGGCGCCGCTTGTCGAGCGCAGCTTGTCCGAGGGATTGCAGATAGCCATTGCCACGCAGCCCCTTTTCCCCCTGGCAGCCATCGAGGCGCGGCTAGCGTGGGCGAACGTGGGTACGGATCAGTATGGCTACGATCTCATCAGCTCGTACGAGATCATGCGCGCCTGCAAGCCACATCGCGCATTCTTTGCCCAAGTGCTAGAGATACTAGGCCGAGAGCCACAAGAGTGCTTGATGGTAGGCGATAGCGTGACCTCTGACATGCCAGCCAGCAGACTGGGCATCAAGACATTCTGGGTTGACCGGGGCCGCGACGAGAGCTACACCGGTGCCGACGCGCAAGGCTCGCTGCGGGATCTCTACGAACTACTCGAAACGGGAGCGATTCATGAACTCTGATACGCAGCTAGACGCGCTCGTCCAACGTGTGCGGCAAGCCTTTGCCCAAAAACTGGGCACAGAACCTGACCATGTCATCGCGGCACCGGGACGCGTCAATCTCATCGGCGAGCACACCGACTATAACGAGGGCTTTGTTCTGCCCGCGGCCATCGACCGACACGTTGTCATGGCGATCCGCCCACGAGACGATAGCGTCGTTCGTCTGATCGCTCTCGACATGGAAGCAACTAGCAGCTTTTCGCTCAACGACATCGTCAAGGATGATGCCCAGCCATGGAGCAACTACCAACGTGGCGTGGCCTGGGCACTCCAGGAGGCCGGCTACAGCCTGACCGGCATGGATGCAGCCCTTGCTAGCGACGTACCCATCGGCGCCGGCCTAAGCTCCTCAGCCGCGGTAGAGCTTGCTGCCGCCATGGCCTTCCAGACCTTGGGTGGGTTGGACGTCGACGGCGTGGACAGAGCCAAACTTTGTCAGAAAGCTGAGAACGAGTTCGTGGGCATGCACTGTGGCATCATGGATCAGTACATCATCTCCATGGGTCAACGCGGCCATGCTCTACTCATCGATTGCCGCAGCCTAAGCTATGAACCGGTCCCCGTACCGGACGGGTGCCAGATCGTCATCTGCAACACCAACAAGCCTCGCGAGCTGGTAGGCTCGGCCTACAACGAGCGTCGAGCAGAATGCGAGACCGGCGCACGCCAGATGGGAGCGACGTCCCTCCGTGACATCACCCAGGAGCAGCTTGCCCAACACAGCGATACCCTCGATTCCACTGTTCTCAAGCGCTGTCGGCATGTCGTCACTGAGAACCAACGCACCCTCGAGACCGTTGAGGCGCTTCGCCTGGGCGACCTCGCGCGCGCCGGGGCCCTGATGAATGCCTCTCACGTTAGCCTTCGCGACGACTATGAAGTGAGCTGCCCCGAACTCGACGCTATGGTAGAGGCCGCATGGGACCAGCCGGGAGTCTGGGGAGCTCGCATGACCGGTGCGGGATTCGGCGGCTGCACCGTCAACCTGGTGCAAACAGAAGCCGTCGAGGGCTTTGTCCAGAAGGTGGCGGCTCGCTATCAGGAACGCACGGGCCTGAAGGCCAGCATCTATGTGTGCAGCCCCGAGGAAGGTGTACGGC
>CAZTMY010000008.1:0-19989 GCA_964614895.1 uncultured Anaerolineales bacterium | reverse complement strand
ATCCAGCAACACGGCCCCCGAGCGCGTGAACAGGGCGTGTAGCGCAAAGAACACACCCGCCGTTACCAGGATCAGCCGCCATCCGCGCAAGTCTTTGCCTGGGCGGATACCCGCCGTGCGTGACAGCAACCAGATGCCCATAACAACCAAGCCCGCATACCAAGCCACGGGCACCATCAGGCTGCCCGCGGTGATTGCGAGCAGCCAGGCGAGCTTGACCAGAGGATGAAGGCCATGCAGCCAGCTCTTCAGTGGTCGGTATTGCAGCTTTGCCTGGCCGCTCACCGAGCAGTCTCCAGATAGGCCTCGCGTCCGCTGTTACGGAGAAAGTTTCGCAGTGCGCCAATTGTATTGTCGAATGCGAGCCGCCCATCTTCGAGGAAGAGGACACGATCGGCGTATCGCTCAGCGATGGCGAGGTTGTGAAGCGACACGATCACGGCTGATCCTCGGTTTGCGAGCACACGCAAGTGCTGCATCAACCCTTGAGCGCTAGTGGGATCTTGACCAATCAGAATCTCATCGGCCAGTACGAGGTCCGGCTGGTGCGAGGTAGCCGCCGTCAGGTTCAGACGGCGTTTTTGCCCATAGCTCAACATCCACGGGGAATCGGCACGTCGCTCCCAGAGCCCTCCTTCGCGGAGCTGGCGTTCCGCTTGTGGGCTTGCGCGATCAGTCTGCCCGGTGTTTCGGGCCAGCATCATGGCATCGTCCCAGACCGAGTCACCCAAGAGTTGGTGATCGGGGTTCTGGAACACGATGCCAACTCGCTGTGCCAGCGCCGATACCGCGGGGCGATCGTGCCCAAGGACGATGGCTTTCCCTTCGGTTGGCCGGATGAGCCCCATCAGGCAACGAAGCAACGTGCTCTTCCCACTACCGTTGTCTCCCATCAGCGCGACTACCTGCCCCCGATGCAGGCTGAGCGAGAGATCAGAGAGGGCACGGTGCATACCGAACCAGTGCGATACTCGCTCCAAGCGGGCTACCACCTGGCCTGGAGGGGCTGGCGTCCGGATGCCATCGGTCTCGTCAGGTACCGTTTGGGCGTGTGGGTCCACGATCCGACCTTGCGCCATGCGGACGATACGAGGCGCAAACCGAGCCAGGGCACGGAGCTTGTGTTCGATGACAATCAGCGTCAGACCTTCGTTTTGGCGAAGATGTTCCAGCACCTCCAGGATGGTCTGCGTCGCCGTAGGATCGAGGTTCGATGTGGGCTCGTCCAGGATGATGACGCGAGGTTTGGCGGCCAGAATGGAGGCGATGGCGATACGTTGCTTTTCGCCACCAGAGAGTGTGGTTAGCTGTCTGCATCGGAGATGCTGCGCCCCCACGACGTCTAGCGCCCAGTGAATGCGTCGGACCATCTCGTCGCGGGGATAGCGGCGGTTCTCGAGGCCAAAGGCGACCTCGTCTTCAACGGTGAGCGTGCAGAACTGATCCTCTGGATTCTGCTGGACCAGGCCGACCAGATCCGCGTTCTCGTAGAGCGAGCGGTCGGCGATATCCCTGCCGTCAGCGCGGAGGGAACCACGCCAGACGCTGCCGGGGCGTTCGTGGAGGCATCCCGCAATGGCCAGCGCAAGCGTCGACTTGCCGCAAGCGCTGGGTCCCGCAAGAGCCACCATCTCCTCGGCGGCGATGGCGAGGTCCACCCCCTTGAGCGCCCAGTCGGAGGCGCCTGGGTATCGATAGGAGAAACCAGACGCTTCGATGAGTGCTGCCATCGGTCTACTCGACAGCCAACTCGACGACGTCCGTGGCGACGATCTCTTGGTCAGCTCTGCCTACGGCGTAGCGTGTGCCATCAGGGGTGTTCACGACCCAGATGCGGATCGCATCATCGGCGAGTACCTCCGCCAACGGCCACTCGGTGGTGTCGCCCTGACGGCTTGTGGCGCGAAGGGTGGTGGCGCCATCCTCCGGTTCTGCGGCGGATATGACGGCACGGGCCGGCACGCCCTGGTACTTGTTGGGACCATCGCCCACGTCTAGGCTTGCGCTATCCATGTCATCTAGCCAATCGGCTGGTCGGAAGGGGGTCGGCTGGCCTAGCTTACCCGTGAGCGCGATGGTAGTTTGCGCCTGCAAACGTAGCTCAATCACATTGCGAACCCACGCCTTTGGGCTCTTGGCACCAACAATGTCATAGCTAATATTGTTGCCCCCGCCGTGATGCGTCAGCAGTAGTTCGCCATTGCTGGCGATCTCGTCCATCGTGATAAAGAAGGCATAGCCATCGATAGCCGTTGCGATCACCGCATTGACGCCAGGGTCCGGTTCTGCTCGGGCGACAATCTCGCGTAGCGGGGTCCCGGTGACGTCGCGTTTCATGCCCTGCATCTCGAGCTGTAGGTGCACAACCGGCAGACCGAGGTCAGAGCTGTAGCTATAGGGCTCCGCGCATGCACCCGTGACCTCCACGCTGGCCTCGCTGGCATGCGCTTGCACGAGTGCGAACCCACCTCCAACCAGACCTATTGCGGTAATGCCTAGCACCAGCCCTTGCTGCCAAGTGAGGCGGCGGCGCCCTGCGCTGGGAGTGCTCAGCCCAGCTCGCCGAAGCGCCTTGAGCAGGGCGTATGCCAGAAGCCCGCCCAGCGTGGCCCCTGACACTGCCGCCAGGGCAGCGATGGCCCAGACGTACCGCAGCACGTCTTCCGGGGTGCTGGCAAAGAGCTGAAAGACAACGACGTTGCTCGCGGCGGCGATGGCTCCGGCTACCATCATCGCCAACCAGCCATCGCGCCGGCGAAAGCCCAGTAGCGTCAGATCGATGAGTAACCCCGCAGCGATATCGACCAAGACTACCAACATGCCGTGGGTGTTGCCGCTCAAGATCTCCACGGCTCCCTTGAGGATACCCGTAATGGTGGCGGCGCCTGGTTTGCCCACGAGTGCTGGGACCAGCAACAAGAGAGTCGTGTGGAGCCCTGCTGCCCACTGCGTCGTGCCCGCAAAGCCGAGTATCGCCTGTACCGCATCGCCGAGGGCGTTGATGGCTGTGCTAGCAGCGCCGCTGAGCCCAGCTAACCCTGCCATGATCAGGAGATCGCGCGTGGCAAAGCGATAGCGTGGTGCGCTCTGATCTTGATCGGATACCATAGTTCCTCCAATATGCACGAGCCGGCGCCGCAAAGGAGCGGCGCCGGCTGCGAGCGCGCCAGCGCGTGATCTCCTTTCCAAGCGCGGGAGGCTCGAGCGTTTCCCCTCGAACCCTATCGGTCATCGACCGTAGGTTACCCGTTAGGCCTTTTGACTCGGAGACAAGCTTCGTTTGTCCGGTGCCAAATTCACGGCGACCAGATCACCAATCCCGGGATGTGCGGGTGATACAGATCGTCATGGTTAGGCAGAATCCGCAGGCTGTAGCCGTGAAGACCGCTCTTGTCGCACCGAATAGTGCCCTCGTAGGCATAGATGCCCTTGTCGTCTGTTGCTGCACCCTCCATGGTGACCATCTCGGTGCGGTTGATGATCCCGTCAGGCCGGATGGTTCCGTAGTGGATCTCGACGCTCACATCGTTGGGCGTTAGCTCGCCCAAGCGGATCCGGGCGCGCACATGGATGTCCGTTCGGACTCTCATGCCGTCGTGAGCGTCGCTCTCGATGCTTTCGAACTGGATTTCTCCCCAATGGGCTCTCAGATGCTGCTTCCACTGGGCCAAGTCTCGTCCGTGAGCGAAACCGTCGGCGGCGAGGTGTCGGTAACGCACCTCAGCAGGGAGGTACAACTCCTCGCAATACCGCTGCACCATACGATGGGCGCTGAAGCGAGGTGTTATCTCCCGAATAGCTGTTTTCATCTTGGCGATCCAGTTCCGCGGGATAGCGCCGTGAGCGGTGCGGTCATAGAAAAGGGGCGCGATATCTTTGGACAAGAGATCGTACAAGGCCTCTGCTTCTACGCGGTCACCGTAGGCCTCGTCCTCATAGATTTCGCCGTGCCCGATGGACCAACCGCGGTCAGGCGTATAGCCCTCGCACCACCATCCGTCAAACGTGCTTAGGTTGAGGGCACCATTGGCTGCGGCCTTCATGCCGCTAGTGCCGCTGGCTTCCATACGGCTGCGAGGCGTGTTGAGCCATACGTCTACGCCCTGAACGAGATAGCGCGCCATTGCCAGATCATAGTCCTCCAGGAAGACGATCCGGTGGCGCAAGTCCTCACGTCGTGCATAGTGCACGAGCTGACGGATGAATTCCTTGCCCGGGTTGTCGTGGGGATGGGCTTTGCCTGCGAACAGTATCTGTATAGGACGGTCGGGGTCGTTCAGGATCCTCGAGAGCCTGTCGGGATCGGTGAACAGGAGCAACGCTCGCTTGTACGTAGCGAACCGCCGGGCGAATCCGATGGTGAGGACCTCAGGGTCAAGCACCTCGTTGGCCTCATCGATCTCTTGGGGTGTGCCCCCCTCACGTGCAATCTGGTCGCGCAGGCGGCTCCGAGCTACAGCTACAAGCCTCTCGCGGCGACGTTCGTGGGTTCGCCAGAGCTCCTCATCGGGGATGCGGTCTACCGACTGCCACACGCTGCCATCTTCGGGCCGCTCGACCCAACGGGGGCCAAGGTAGCGGGAGTAGAGCTCAGCCATATCATGCGAGATAAAGGAGCGCGGATGGATACCGTTGGTGATAGAGGTGATGGGTACTTCCTCCACGGGTGTCTCTGGCCAGAGATCATGCCACATCTCTCTGGCAACCTCCCCGTGGAGTTCACTCACGCCATTGGTGGCATTGGCTAGCCGGATGGCTAGCACAGCCATGGCAAAGCTCTCGTTGGGAGACGGGTTGTGCGATTGGCCAAGTCGCATGAACTCATCCCGTGAGATTCCCAGGCGTCGATAGTAGTCGCCCAGATAGTACTCCACCATGCTAGTAGGAAAGAGATCGATGCCGGCCGATACAGGAGTGTGCGTGGTAAAAATGTTACCGGCCTGCGCGACCTCGGCGGCCGCGGCATACGAAAGCCCATCGTCCTCCATGAGCAGCCGGATGCGTTCGAGAGCCAGGAAGGCCGAGTGTCCCTCGTTCATATGGCAGACGGTAGGCTGCACGCCCATGGCGTGCAGCGCTCGCATCCCGCCGATACCCAGCAGCAGCTCTTGTCGTATTCGCATGTCGGAATCGCCGCCGTAAAGCTGGCTGGTGATCTGTCGGTCGTCAGGTCGGTTCTCGGGCACGTTGGCATCAAGGAGATAGAGAGGTACGCGACCAACCTGAATGCGCCAAATCCTCGCTCTTACCTCACGTCCTGGATAATCAACGCCGATGGTGATGGGATCGTTCTTGTCGTCGCGCATCAACTCCATAGGCATGTTGTGGAAATCGTTGATAGGGTACGATTCCTGCTGCCAGCCATCTGCATTGAGGTATTGGCGGCCATAGCCCCGCTGGTATGCCAAGCCTACCCCTACCAGGGGCACTCCCAGATCGCTGGCCGATTTGAGATGATCGCCGGCCAGCACGCCCAGGCCGCCCGAGTAAATACGTATGCTCTCGGTGAGGCCGAACTCCATGGAAAAATAACCGACCTTCAACTCGCCAAAGCTGGGAGCATAGGTCTGGTTGAACCAAGTCTCCTCGTTCTGAAGGTATGCGTCGAACGCGGTGTGCACGCGCCGCATGTGCGCCAGAAAGGCATCGTCCGTCCTGGCATCCTCAATCCTGGATTGGTGGATGGTCCCCAGCATCAGCACGGGGTTATGACATGTGCTCTCCCAGAGCTCGTCGTCGAGACGCCGGAACAGTGCAATGGCATCGAGGTTCCAGGTCCACCAGAGGTTGAAAGCCAACTCGTGGAGTGGCTGGAGCTCTTCAGGCAGAGATGGGACCACCGCAAAAGTATGATGCGGGTGCAGCACGCGTGCCCCCTTTCGGCCAAGGCCGTGTATCGCTCATAGAGTCTGGGCAACTGCCCATGATTATAGCGGAGGCGCGCTTGACGTGCCAAGCGATGCCCTACGTCGAGCGGTTGTCCCTTGCTGGGAGATCACGGCTGGACTATACTGCAACACCGTGAGTGTAAGGAGTGTGCTGAGATGGACGTACCTGGGCGGGCGGAAGATGGTGTATTGCGTGGTTGGAAAGCTTACCACCGGCTAGATCTGGATGAAGCTCGGGAAGCATTTCGTGGTGTTACTATCCAAGATCCCGAGTCGTTTGAGGGGCACCATGGTCTGGCTCGCACTCTAATCCGCATGCGACGTGAGGAAGAGGCGCGCGCCGAGGTCGAACGTTGTCTTGATCTGGGCTCGGATCGCTATGAATCGCATGCCCTCGCCGGGCTCTTTCATTTTCTGGTTGATGCGCTGGATGAGGCGCAGGATGCCTTGCAGAAGGCGATTGAGCTGGCACCAGATGCCATCGAGCCCCAGGTCGTGCTGGCTCAGGTATACGCTGATCGCGGCGCTTTTTCTGATGCGGATGTGGCCCTCGAACGCGCCCGTGACCTGGTAGAGGCGCTTGCCGATGAGACCAAGCAACGGCGCGAACGAGCTAGATTGCTGCACGCCGAAACCTATGTCGCTCTTTCGGCAGGCCACGAGGACAAAGCGCGGGCGAAAGCTGAGGAGGCCTTGGCCTTTGCGGATGCCAATCCGCATGCCGTTTGTCTGGCGAACACCAACCTAGGATTGATGGCAGCACGTCATAGGCATTGGGATGAGGCTGTCTCCTATCTGGAGGCTGCCTTGCAGCTCAATCCGGCTTTCTACCGCGCGCGCGGCGCGCTAGGTCGGGTGCATCTTGTGGCCGGGCGGCCCGCGGAGGCAGCATCTGCCCTGGAGATCGCTCTGGCCCAGATGCCTCATCCGGACGCCCATACCGTCATGGCGTACGCGTCAGCCCTCAGTAAGACGGGCCGCCGTGAGGAAGCGGTGACACAGTACCGCCGGGCTTTGGCGTTACATCCTCGCTGGCTCGAGCGCCTGTACGCGTGGTGGCAGATGGTCTGGCAGAGCCGGCGGGGGCGCATTGCTGTCATCGCAGTAGGGACAACCGCTCTACTGCTGTGGCTAGCGTTGGCCAAGCCATCGCCGCAGGCCGTGACGCTGGTACTGTTAGTGTTGGTGGTGCTCGTGCTGCAACGCTCCATGTCGGGCAAGAAACCGCGTTGACGCCCGCACCGGGTGCGGGCGCTAGGCCTTGCTACATGCGCAAGGCGATGTTATACTCGGCATGTCATTTATGGCCTATGTGTCTCCGGAAGGAGGAGGTCGTGACACGTCTACGTGGGCTTCGAGTTCTTGCCGCGGTTATGATTCTGGGGGCCTTTATCAGCATGCCCGTGGCAGCCGAGGAAGGCGCACTCTACCACACGGTGATCTATGGCGAGACGCTCTCGAGCATCGCACGCAAGTATGATGTCACCGTGGCTGCTCTGGTGGACGCCAATGGTATCGCCGATCCTAACCTCATCTACACGGGCCAACGGTTGCTAATCCCGGAACTGACGGGGAGGCAAGTCACCATTCATGTGGTTGAGCCTGGCGAGTCGCTCCTTAGCATCGCTGCGCACTATGGCCTGAGCATCTGGGATATCGCTGAGCGCAACAACATCATGAACGTCAATCTCATCTTTGTTGGACAGCGTCTGGTCATACCCAGCGAAGACGAGACGGCCACTGAGGGCGAGGGCGTGGAGAATGGCGATGAGGATGAAACGGAGATGCCAACCGTCCAAGAGGCCATCATTATCAGCCAGCCTCTCGCTAGCCAGGATGTAACGTCTCCTGTTACAGTGACTGGCTGGGGCAGTGGCTTCGAGAACACGCTGGCGGTGGACATCCTGGATCAGTTCGGCGCGGTAATCGGTCAGGGCTATGTGATCGTTGATGCCGAGTTTGGCCAGGTCGGCCCCTTTAGCGGGGTGATCGAGTTCACGGCTCCCGACGAAGAGCAGTTTGGGCGGATCCAGGTGTATGGCATAAGCCCTCGCGATGGCGCCATCGAGCACTTGGCGTCTGTGACGGTGAACCTGGTACCCTAACGGATCCTTGCCAAGCAAGCTGACAGCGCCGACCCGCAAAGGTCGGCGCTGTGCGCTATGGGTGAGGCTGGGCTGCGCCTAGCGAGGCCGAGCAAGGCAGCCCGCCCGCGTCCTCTGCCGCCAGGGCTGCGTTGACGATAGCCCTCGCCACGGCGTCCGCGGCCAGATCAGCCACCAAGGCCACGTGGCCTTGGTGTTCCCCCGTGGCTAGCGTGAACACCGCGTCTCCATCAAATAGCGTATGTGCGGGGCGAACGGATCGGGCGATGCCATCGTGAGCGGCATCCGCGACGATACCAGCCTCTGGCTTGGTCAGCACTGCATTGGTGGCTACAACGCCGATCACTGTGTTGGTGCCAAAGAGCACCTTGCGAAGAATCGCCTTGCGCATCTGCTGGCGCGTGTCGGATAGTGCCCTGCCAGTGAGGTTGCGCAGGCCGGCGATCGTTTTCCCATCTGCTGGGTCGACCACATCGCCAAAGGCATTGACGGCCACCATCGCTCCCACGGTTAGCTCGCCAGCGCTCACACTGGCCGTGCCGAGGCCCGTCTTCATGGCCCTCTTGGTGCCAAAGAGCTTGCCCACGCTGGCACCGGTGCCTGCGCCAACGTTGCCCTGCACGGTGTTCGGGGTAGTGGCTGCTTCGCAGGCTTGGTATCCCATGGCGTCGTCCGGGCGGACGCGCGGATCGCCAACGGACAGATCGAACAGCACCGCCGCGGGCACGATGGGGACACGCGCTATTCCGGTGTTAAAGCCGCGCCCTCTCTCCTCGAGCCAGCGCATGACACCATCGGCAGCACGCAGGCCGAACGCGCTTCCCCCGGAAAGCAGCACAGCATGTACCTCCTCAACCAGCATCCCTGGCCGCAAGAGGTCTGTCTCGCGTGTGCCTGGCGCCCATCCACGGACGCGGACAGCCGCGATAGCCCCTTCCTCACAGAGCACGACGCTGCAGCCGGTAAGTGCGCGTTGATCGCTGGCGTGGCCGACGCGGATACCGTCCACCTCGGTGATGGCACCCGGATAGATCTCAACCATGTCGCTGCTCCCATACTTGTGCCACCTGTGCCAGGATCTCCTCAGCCATTGCCTCTTTCGTCATCAGAGGCAACTGCTCCCGTCGTCCGTCCGCCCAAAGAAGGGTTGCTCGATTGGTAGCTACGGCAAAGCCACTGTCGGTTTGGCTGACGTCGTTGGCGACGATCATGTCGAGCTTCTTGGCGCCAAGCTTGGAGGCAGCGTTCCCGAGCAAATCCTCGGTCTCTGCAGCGAACCCTACGACGATATCTGGTCGATGCGCCTTCGGTTGGGATGCTACCTCTGCAAGGATGTCGGTTGTACGCTCCATAGGCAGGACCAGATCATCGCCGGTCTTTCTGATCTTCTGCTGCGCATAGCTAGCCGGACGATAGTCGGCGACGGCAGCTGCCATCAAAAGCAACTGCGTCTTGGAGAGGATCCCCATGACCGCCTCGTGCATCTCGGCGGCTGTGCGCACATCGATCCGCTGGATCCCGTACGGGGTCGCCAGGCAGGTGGGCGCGCTGACAAGCGTGACCTCAGCGCCCAGGTCCCTGGCGGCCTCAGCCAGCGCGTAACCCATGCGACCGGAGCTCCGATTGCCCAGATGGCGCACCGGATCCAGGGGCTCCTGGGTGCCGCCGGCCGTGACCGTCACGTGAACGCCTCTTAGCGCGCCATCTCGACCAAGCGTCTGTCGAAGGGCGCCCAAGATGTTCGTCACGGGGGCCAGCCGTCCGCGACCGACCCGTCCTGAGGCCAGCCGACCATCTTCCGGTCCCACTATCACGGCGCCACGCTCCAAAAGAGTCGTTATGTTGGCTTGCGTGGCGGGGTGTGCCCACATGTCAGCGTCCATGGCCGGCGCGAGGATCAGCGGAGCAGGACAAGCCAACGCCGTGCTGGTGAGAAGATTGTCGGCCAGACCGTGGGCGAGTTTGGCCAACGTGTTAGCGGTTGCCGGCGCGATGAGCAGGGCCTGGGCGCGAGCTGCCAAGGAGATGTGCGCCATGTCCGTATCGCGCAAGAGATGGAACATGTCGATAGACACCGGCCGTTTGGTTAGCGTTTGAAAGGAGAGAGGGGTGACAAAGCGAGCGGCTGCCTCGGTCATGACCACGTCCACCACCGCTTTTGCCTGTACGAGCTTGCTGCAGAGATCAACCGCCTTGTAGCAGGCGATGCCCCCCGTGACTCCAAGCACGATATGCTTGTCTTGAAGGATCATGATGTGCCTCGATTCAGCTCATAGAGCAGACGCAGCCCTTTGAGCGTAAGCTCCTGATCCACAATCTCGATGATCTCGGTCTCGCGGGCCAGCACAGGAGCGAGCCCTCCGGTACCAATGACGCGCATGTCTGGTCCGAGCTCGCGACGGAATCGGGCGACCATCCCTTCTACAAGTCCTACATACCCGAACAGGATCCCGGACCGCATAGCGTCGGGCGTGTTCGTGCCGATTGCCTTGGGTGGGCGCTGTAGATCGATCCTCGGCAGTTTGGCGGTGCGCTGGAAGAGGGCTTCTGCGGCGATAATGATGCCGGGCGCGATGGCTCCACCGAGGTACTCGCCTCCCGCGGACAAGGCGTCAAAGGTGGTGCCCGTACCCAGGTCCACAATGCACGCCGGTCCGCCATAGAGCCGCAGGGCGGCGACTACGTTCACAATACGGTCGGCGCCGACCTCGCGCGGGTTGTCGTAGCGAATCGCGATCCCCGTGCGCACGCCCGCGCCAATGACCAGAGGCTCACGCCCAAGATAGCGCTCGCAGGCTGTCATCATCACATCGGTGAGGGGCGGGACGACGCTGGCAAGCGCTATGCCATGAATGTCGTCACGCTGGATGCCGTGATGCCCCATAAACCCCATCATGGTCAGGCCATACTCATCGGGCATCCTCTGGTGATCCGTGCTGATGCGCCAATCGGCCAGAAGCTGATCGCCATCGTAGATACCCATGACGGTGTTGGTATTACCGATGTCAATGCACAACAACATGGCCTGACCTCCTTCAGAAAGACTCCTCCGAGACGCGCGAGCGCCTGTGTCGACCGATGCCGCGCAGAGCGGCCACCACGGCGATCACGATCACCGCCGCTACGATGACCTCTGGAATGCCATGGGTGATGCCAATTCCTAGAGCTACGCCTGGCGACAGGTAGCCCCGTAGGCTGGCGACGCTCAGCACCAGGATGGTGTTAGTGAGCGAGCCGACAGCGGCGGCGATGGCTACCACTACGATCTGCGGATCTTGTCGTCCTAGCCAGACGTACAGGCCTCCTACCAGAGCAACGCCCAGCACGGCGATGAGGATTGGGATCAGAAGGGGGTGAGAGCCATCCTCACTGGGCGTGGCATAGACGCGCCAGGCCGCGTAGAGCATCAGGGCTAGCAAGACGCCCAGCAAGGCTCGGAGCTGCGCCTTGGTGGCTTTGCGCAGCCCCAGGTAGGTGTAGGCCGCGGTGACGCCGATGAACAGTCGTGGCAGCACAGCCACCAAAGGATCCTTGAACATGGGGATCGTGGCTTGCATAAAGCTGGCGAACCCGAAGCCCAAGCCGACGATGAGACCCACCAGTGGGCCCTCGAGCACAGCGCCGATGATGGCTGGAACGTGGGCGATGGTCGCATTGCCGGCTGGCGTGGGCGCGGGAATGAAGCCAATACGCGTGAACGCCAGCAGCAGGGTGATCGCCAGCAAGAGCCCGGCGTTCACCACCCTTCGAATTCCTCTTTCTTCATACATGATGTTTCCCCTCCTAGGGTAGGGCGACGGATCGCGAGAGCACAGAGATAGCAGCAATGGTTAGGACCAGGGTGAGCGCTATCAGATCGCGCCTGGACAGACGCAACGCGTGCAGTTGCGTGCGGCCTCGACCGCCGTGGTAGCATCGCGCCTGCATGGCGAGCACGAGCTCCTCGGAGCGGCGATAGGCATCTACAAAGAGCGGCACCACGAGACGTGCGCCTCTCTTGGCGCTGTCGATCAAACGCCATGCCCCAGCACGCTCCGGGGTCACCGTGCGAGAAGCTTGTGCCATCAGAATCGCCTCTGCCTGCTCGCCCAGGATGGGCACAAACCGCAGTGCGATGGTGGCGATCAGGGCCAACTCGTGACCAGGCAGCCCCAACCATGTCAGCGGCCGCACCAGGTCCTCGATGCCGTGGGTCAGGGCGCTCGTCGTCGTGGTGTTGGTCAGCAAGCTGATGAGGAACAGCAATCCCAGGAACCGAATCAGGGCCACAACCACGGCTTGCACACTAGCCGTCGTGATGCTGACGTGCCCCCAATGCAGCAACAGTTTGGCCTCGGGGTCCACGGCAGCGCTGTTATAGAACGCCAACTGCAAGAGCGATAGTGTGATGATGAACGGGAGCGCCGGGCGTAGTCCCTTGAGGACATAGCCCAAGGGTAACCGCGCGGCTAGGGCCGCCAGCATGATGGCCGCAAGCAGCGCCAGGCTCCCGCTGTACGACTTGACGATGACCGTGCAGCTCATCAATAGCGCAAAGCTCACGAGTTTGACGCGAGGGTCTAGCCGGTGTACCACCGAGTCCGTCGGGATGTACTGCCCAATGCTGATGTGTCTCAGCGCTTGATAGCTTGCCACACGGCCTCCTCAGCTTCCGGCAAGGTGATGGGGCTGCGGTCGACGGCCAAGCCAGCCTCTGCCAGGCGATCCAGAATCTGGCCCGCCGAGGGACGTAGCAACCCATAGCTCGCCAGATCGAACGCTGGGCCAAGGACCTCCAGCGTGGGGCCTGTCGCTACGGTGCGTCCTTCATAGAGTATGGTGACGCGATGGGCCAGGTTGGCTACTTCGTCCATGTCGTTAGAGACGATCACAAACGCCATGCCCCGTTCAGCGTGAAGACGTCGCACAAGCTCCGCTATCTGCTGTTTGCCGAGGGGGTCGAGACCGGTGGTCGCTTCGTCCAGTACCATCACGCGCGGGTGCATGGCGAGAACCCCTGCCAAGGCGACGCGCCGCATCTCGCCACCGCTCAGAGCAAAGGTGTGACGGTCCACGTACCGCTCAAAGCTCAAGCCTACGGCGTCCATCGCCTCCCGCACGCGCTCACGGAGCGCAGCGGTATCAAGTCCGAGCTGTGCCGGTCCGAAGGCGATCTCGTCACCCACCAACTCCTCCAGCATCTGCTGGTGAGGTTGCTGGAACACGAGCCCTACCTGCCTACGGAGCAGGCGCACGTCACAGTGCTTAGCGGCTGTATCTTGCCCTAACACGCGCACGTGCCCAAGGCCAACTGGGCGCAAGAGTCCGTTGGCAAAGTGGCAAAGCGTCGATTTACCGGCGCCACTCGGGCCCACCAGAGCGTGGATCTCATTCTCCCTCAGGCGAAAGCTCGCGCCGCGCAGCGCTCGCGTCGCCATGGGGGTATCCGGGAGGTAGGTATAATCCAGGGCAGTGATCTCGATGAGGGTATCAGCCACGGGATGCCTCCGGCTGTGAAAGTAGGGCATGGACGAGGTCATCCGCAGTCAAGGTGGGCTCGATGCCAACGCCCCTGGCCCTGAGTCCCTGGCTGATGGCGAGAGCGGGTGGGGAGGCCAAGCCTATCGATTGCAGTTCCTCCTTGTGAGCAAAGACCTCCGCGGGCAGTCCCTGAAGCAGAAGGTGTCCCTCATGAAGCACGAGCACTTGCTCAGCTTCGGCGGCCTCGTCCATATAGTGTGTGATGAGCACTATGGTCAAACCGTCACCGTGCAGGCGTCTGAGCAGGTCGCGCAGTCTGGCCCGGCTGCCCGGATCCAGCATGGCGGTGGATTCGTCCAGCACCAGGCATCTAGGGCCCATAGCGAGCAGCCCGGCTACGGCGAGGCGTGCCTTTTCCCCAGCGGAGAGCATGCTGGGGCTATCGGTGCTGCGATGCAGCAAGTCGGTATCCCTCAGCGCAGAGCGAACGCGGGCGCCTAGCTCTGGTTGGGGAATTCCTAGATTTTCGGGGCCAAAGGCCGCCTCATCCTCCACCGTGGTGGCTACGAACTGATTATCTGGGTTCTGGAAGGCCATGGCGATGGTGGCACGGATAGCGAGCCGTTGTGTTGGATCGCTCGTGTCCATGCCGGCAACGCGAACCGTACCGCTCGTAGGGCATAGAAGGCCATTCAAACACTTGGCCAGCGTGGACTTGCCAGAGCCATTGGGCCCCACGATGGCGACATAGGCTCCCTCTGGGATTATGGCGCTCACGTTATGGAGCGCGGGGACAGGATCCCCGCCTTGGCTCTCGTACACGTAAGAGAGCTGATCAATCTCCACAAGCGTGTTTGCCATACAGCGCTCCCACACAAAACGCCCTGCGTCAAGACGACGCAGGGCACACGTAACTCACGTAGGGCCTGGTCGTCTCGGTCGGCTAGCGATCCAAGCGACGGATTGTCACGAATCGGCTGCTCAGTGCTTGCTCAGTCACTGGCAGGCAGATTATACAATTGGGTTTTACCGGACGCAAGCTATTCCCCAAGCCAACAGGCGCAGTACGCTGCAGGTTGCAGCCTGTGAGCGTGTCCAGTCAAATGGTAATGTTACCGAAGGATGTCCTCCTCCTCTTCTGTAAGTGATGGCTGATAGAGCGTTTCATGCACATCCTCGGACTGGCCCTGAGTGGCGTGGGGCATGTTCAGAAGATCAGCGATCATGCCAGGCGACCCTCGGCGCAGCCACAAGGGTGTACGCTATCTAATGTGGTGATAGGTGACTAGCCACACCCGTCGGCTTCCGTAGCATGCTGAGTGATGGACCAAGCATGCGAAGGGAGAGCCGACGGGTGCCAGGCAATCATATCACAGTTGAGCTGGCGTTGCCCAATCTGATCGGGGAAAGGTGGGCAAAGCAGGGGGGCACGATCACCGTGGATACGCAGGATAGTCTGATGGGGATGGCAAAAGTGGCAGTGGGGAAAGAGGGCGTCAGCGAGGCGCTAGACAAGATATCCGTATGACCATAACAAGGATATCTGGTAGGGCTCTATGCGCCTAAACAACGGCAAATGGTGAATATACATCAAGGACGGACGTGGGCAGCGGCGGAGGCGTTACTGAGCGACTTGGCCGAGGGGAAGAATAACCGGATCAAGGTCATGCTCCTGACCGGTTATGACTATCGCAATCTGGAGAATCTAGGTCCTGGATCCTGATGACCACCCAGCCAGCCATGTTGCGGCGCTGTGGCGCCGTGCTAACGCCACACTGTTTGACGTAGAACCAGCCACATTTGGCACCGTGTCCAATCAAATGAAAACGTCACCGAGCGGCCGGGCCTCCTCCTTTCGCTGTGTGGGTGTGTACATCGGATGACTGGGCAACAAGGTGGCAAAGACATCCTCGCTCCAGCCACTGGCAACATCCACGAGATGCAAGGTGTGCGCGTACTCGCCGCCCGCATAGCGACCGCAGTGGTGCACCAGATCCACCTCCACGTGCCCGGGCGTGGTCACGTCCCAGGGAATGCGCCCCGCTGGGGCCCCCGCCAGCAGCCCATTGCGGGTGAGGCCAGGACGGCGCCGGCGGCGCGGCTCGTCCTGCTGAACCCGCTGCAGGATGCGACGCACGGTGGACACGCTGATGCGTCCCAGTTGTTCCCGCAGCACCGGCGTCATCCGGAGATGCCCGTGTTGTGCCAGCTTCTCGGCATAGGCGGCCAAGTTCGGCGTGAGCCGCTCGGCACAGATCCCATCATAAGCCCGATGGACGATGCGCACCGCATCGTCCACTTCCGGACCGTAGCTACGACGTCGCCCCCTCGTGCGTCGTTTCCGCCGACAGCTGCCGCTCAGACGTCGGATAATGGTCTTGCGGTCCAGTTGCGTGATCGACTCGAGCGCGTCCAGAATCCGTCCCTTTTCGGCCCGCGAGACCTTGCGGTACCGATCTTGCTGCATTCGCAGCACCTTCAGCCGTTCTTCCAGATCCAACTTCTCTTTGGCCATGCTGTCCTCTCGGTGACGTTTTCATTTGAGAGACCCCAGTGACATTTTAGATGAAAGAGCACGGGGACTCGACAGGGCGACGCATTCCAGCTACTATGGACTCAAGCGTGTCATACTCTCTTGCAAGGAGCAGGCATGAGCACCGCACGTTTCCTGTGTCGCTTCCATCATGGGCTGGATCGGAATCGCTTCGGGGCCATCGTCGACGGCCTCCTCTATGATCTCACCGACCTCGGCCAACCGTGGCTTGCCTCACTCTGTGACTGGCTCACGTCGGCGGCCGGACGCGTCCCCGAGGCCCTGGACGACCTGACTCACGCCATCTCTCTCACCGAGCCATTGGGGGCCATAGAGTCCCTGCTCACACGCGAGCTGCAATTGCTGGCGCCCATCGATGAGCAGGAGGTATGGGCCGCTGGCGTGACCTATGAGATGAGCCGTGAGGCGCGCATGCGCGAGTCGCAAGAGCCGACTATATACGGTTCGGTGTACACTGCTGAGCGTCCCGAGCTGTTCTTCAAGGCGACGCCACATCGCGTCAGCGGACCGGGCAGCCCGGTCCGCATCCGTGGCGACTCGACGTGGAGCGTTCCCGAGGCCGAGCTAACGCTGCTGCTAACGCCCCGATGCGAGATCGTGGGGTTCACTGTAGGCAATGATATGAGCTCACGGGATATCGAGGGAGAGAACCCGCTCTATTTGCCACAAGCCAAGGTTTACGATGGTGCCTGTGCGCTGGGGCCTTGGATTCGGTTGGCCGACCCAGACTTTGATCCACTAGCGTTGCGTGTGACCTGTCAAGTATTCCGCGCTGAGGCAGTCGTCTTTGAGGGCGAGACTTCCACCGCCCATCTTCACCGCTCGTTCGACGAGCTACTAGGCTTCCTGGGGCGCTGCAACTGTTTCCCGTGTGGATCGCTTCTGATGACAGGCACCGGTGTCGTTCCACCCGATACGTTCACGCTTGAGGCCGGTGACGTCGTCGCGCTTTCGATCGAGGGCATCGGCGAGTTGCGTAATCCCGTCGCCATGCTGCCCATTGCGCCACGCGCCTCTGTGTAACATGGCGATCAGGATTCCCGAAGCAGTCTCTCATACGAGCCTATCCAGGTGGATGCGGGGCGTGTGGTGCGAGCGATGCGTATATCGCTGAATCGCATTGCGAGCCCCGCCAGTTGCTGGCTCACGTCGAGCCAACGGCCCTGGCGGATCAGCCGCTCGAGTTGGGCTGCTTCCTTGCCAGCCCATTCCCATTCCAGTCGGAAGCGATCAGCTTTGAGGTAGTAGTCTCGGTTCTCCCAGGCTTCCACCGTCGTGTTGATGGTGGCTTCGATATCGCGCAGCGCAAAGACCACGCAGGCTGCCATGTCTTTGGCTTCTTGGTCGCTGGGGTCCTTGTGCATGAGGTGACGCAGCAGCTCGGCGATAGTGCGGCGGGCCCGATGACGCAGTTTGCCCGGGTTTGCCAAATTGATGATGCGGGTCATATCACATTCCATGCTGGGCGCAGACACGAGTGCTGAGTATAGGACAGCGTCCCGGCATGGTCAACCTGGGCGCCATAAGGACGCAGCCGAGAGGAATGAGGAGACATGTGCGATACACTCGTAGCTCTGGGCAACGCGACAGCGGACGGCTCGGTGATTCTTGCCAAGAACAGCGATCGGGAGCCCAACGAGGCACATGCGGTGCTCTGGCGTCCCCGGGAGCGCCATGAGCCTGGCAGCACTGTGTCGTGTACCTACCGAGACGTGCCCCAGGTTCGGGAGACGCACCAGGTTCTGTTGTGCAAGCCATTCTGGATGTGGGGCTGTGAGATGGGGGCTAACGACCGAGGCATAGCCATAGGCAACGAGGCAGTCTTTACCAAGGAACCGTACGCCAATGAGGGGCTCCTGGGCATGGATATGATGCGGCTGGCCCTGGAACGTGCCGCGACCGCCGAGCAAGCCCTGGAGGTCATCACGGACCTTCTCGCCGAGTACGGGCAGGGAGGCATCGGGGGGTACCGCAACAAGCGCTTGCGCTATCATAACGCGTTCCTAATCGCCGACCGATTAGAAGCCTGGGTGCTAGAGACCGCCGGCCAATACTGGGCAGCAGAGAAGGTGCGTGATGTGCGAGCCATCAGTAACGGGCTCACCATCGGGGAGACGTGGGATCTGGCTTCGCCTGGGCTAGTGGAGCACGCCCGCGAGCGGGGTTGGTGTAAGCGCGGCGAGACGTTCAGCTTCCGGCGATGCTACTCGGATTGGTTCTACACGACCTTCAGTAGGGGCAGCGCAAGGCAGTCACGCGCCACTAGTCTCTTGCGGGAGCATTGTGGCAGCCTAACCCCGCAGCATATGATGGAATTCTTGCGCGATCATGGTCCCGGAGAAGGCCTGGCTTTTGATCCTCGGCACAGCTCGATGGCGAGCATCTGCATGCACGCGGCCAACTCACTCACGCGTGCTAGCCAGACCACGTGCTCGTTGGTAGCGCACCTCGGACCTTCTCAGGACACCTTCTGGGTCACAGGCACATCGTCGCCCTGCCTGAGCGTATTCAAGCCGCTATTCCTGACGGGGGATGCTTTCCCAGACATGGGGCCGGAGCCTGGCGCGCACCGGGATGATCGTGCGCTATGGTGGCGACACGAGTTGCTGCACCGCATGGTGCTTCGGGACTATCCCTCTCGCGCTCGGCTCTTTCAAGGGGATCGCGACCGTATGGAGGACCAATTCTGCCAGGCCGTGGTCTCTTTGGCTGACGCCGGATCGGCGGTCGAGCCACAGCGGTTGGCGCAGCTTTCGGCGCGCTCGTTCAGCAAAGCCGACCGCGCTCTCGACGACTGGATTCATCGTGTGGGCTCTGCCCCTCGGCGTCCAAGGCCGTTCTCTCTCTACAGCAGATACTGGCGACGCCAAGAGAACGAAGCTCAATGATAGCTAGATCTCCGAGCTGGCGTGGCCTTGCAGCAAGGTTGGCCATTGGCCTGCTCTGTCTCCTGATCCTATGTGCCTGTCACAACGCGTCCGAGGATGACGGGCTGCCGTCTTTGACGCCCGCCGTCTCGCCTACACCATCTGCCACGGCCCATGTCGCTAGCGTGGCGCCGAAAGGCGCCGCTACGCCGGACGAGCCTCCCGCCGCGACGCCCTGTCCCACGAGCACGCCGTTTTCTGAGGAGGCGCTGGGTGGAGCATTGCGCGATCTCGCTCGCAGGGGTGAGTACGCCGCGGCCATCACGCTGGCGATGCAGGCGAAAGCCCCCGCAAGCACACTCGGACCCGAGGCGATGGCAGCCCTCGCCCAGGCCTATGCGAATGAACAGCGGGGCGCCGATGCCGTTGCTGTGCTCGAGGCGCTGCTCGATGCTTATCCAGACTGGTCCGCAGCCTGGGGCGCACTGGGGGATCAGCACTTGGCGTTAGGCCAGAGCAGCCTGGCTATCGACGCATATCGTCACTTTGCCGAGATGGCGCCCGAGGTAGCGCCTTATGCGCGGTTCAAGGCTGCCATGTTGCTACGGGATCTGGGCGATCACGCTGGCGTCATCGCCGAGTTGAGCGCGACTGATCTGAGCAGCTTGCCCGCGTCTCGTCGCGCAGAAGTCTTGGAGCTTCTAGCCCAGTCGTACCTCGAACAGGGAGCCTATGATGACGCTCTTGCCACCTACGATGCGATCCTCGCCTTCTCCCAGTTTGCTGACTATCGGGCCTTGGTCACATATTACCAAGCGCTCGTTCATCTGGAGGCGGGGCGCACAGACGACGCCATGAGTATCCTGAGATCCGTAGCGCATGATCGTCCGCAGGCCTATGCGGCCTTCCTGGCGCTGGAGCGGCTCATCGAGCTCGGTGACGGGGAGCTGTCGCCCATTGAACAAGCTCGCATCTTCTACTATGCCAGGGCATACGGTCGCGCGGCACAAGCCGCGGACGATGCGCTGGCGCTCGGGGACGATGTGGCGGCAGCGCTCTTCTGGAAGGGGCAGGCCTATGCTGCTTTGGGTCGCTACGCCGAGGCCCTGGCCCTC
>CAZTMY010000007.1:0-20254 GCA_964614895.1 uncultured Anaerolineales bacterium | reverse complement strand
TCGGGGCGTGCACACGCGCACCTTTGTCAACATGACCGATAGCGACATCGCCAGCCAGATCGCCCAGGAGGCAGGGCTGCAAGCTGAAGTCGAGGCGACCAGCACCAGCCATGAGCACGTTTTTCAGGATGCCGTCAGCGACATCGCCTTTCTTCGGGACCGCGCCAGGGCACTGGGGTATGTCGCCTATGTGCGCGACGAGACGCTCCACTTCAAGCCTGCTAGCGCAGCCCCAGAGCGCACAGTCGAGCTCGAGTTTGGCCGTCAGCTACGTAGCTTTCATCCCATCCTGGCTATGAGTGAACAAGTAAACGAGGTTGAGATCCGCGGCTGGGATGTAGCAACCAAACGCGAGGTCGTCGGGCGTGCCTCCAGCAGCGATGCCGAGCCCGAGATCGGCCTCGAACAGACCGGCATGGACCTAGCCAAACGCGCCTTGGGCGAGGCACAGAGGCTGCTACCCTTGCAGCGCGTCAGCAGCCAAAGTGAGGCCGACGCCCGCGCCCAAACCGCCCTGGACGAGCTCGTCAGCACCTTTATCAGCGCGCACGGCGTGGCCGAGGGTACGCCCGAACTCACCGCTGGCGTGATGGTCAATCTTTCGGCTCTGGGCGCCCGCTACAACGGACGCTACCGCGTTAGTTCTGCCCGGCACGTCTGGTCCACCCGCACCGATTATGTCACCGAGTTCCGGATTCACGGCCGTCGCGGCGGAACGTTGGCCGACCTGCTAGGCTCGGCGCCGCGTCGCGAGCCCCATGCCTCGGCGGCCATCGGCATCGTCACCAACTGCGACGACCCCCAGGCGCTGGGGCGGGTGCGTGTGCGCTTTCCAGCGCTCAACGGCGAGCTCGAGACCGCCTGGGCGCGGCTGGCGACGCCGGGCGGCGGCGCGGATCGCGGCATCCAGCTCGTGCCGGAGGTCAACGACGAGGTGCTAGTTCTGTTCGAAGAGGGCGATATCAACCGCCCCGTGGTGGTCGGGGGTTTCTGGAATGGCACCGATGCCCCGCCGCTCTCGGGTGCCATCAGCAACGGAGAGGTAATACAACGAGCTTGGGTGTCGCGCACCGGCCACAAGCTGACCATGAGCGACGCCTCAGGAGACGCCTGGGTCCGTCTAGAGACGGCCGGTGGCCACCAAGTTCAGCTAGACGACGACGGCAACACGGTGCGGATCGCCGCGTCAGGCGGCACCACCATTACTATCGATGACACGACCGGCAACGTCACCATCGATTCGCAGGGCAAGGTGACCATAAATGCCACCCAGGATATGTCGATGGAAACCCAGGCCAATCTCAAGATCAAAGCAGGCGCCAATCTGGACATCGAGGGAACCGGCATGGTGACCATCAAGGGCTCCAGGATCGATCTGAACTAGAGCAAGGGGGATCAACAGTGCCAGGGCAACCGGCCGCCAAGCAAGGGGACACTATCACCGCCGTCGATACGCACATCCTGATGGTGCCCGCGCCCCCTGGCCCACCGGTGCCAACCCCTACGCCGGGCCATCCGTTCAACGGCATCATCAACGGGAACCTGAGCACCAACGTCAATATCATGGGCATGCCAGCGGCCACCCAGGGATCGACCGCCCAGAATACGCCGCCGCATATACCGCTCAACCCCGCCGCGCCGTTCCAGATCCCGCCGACGAACCAGGCCACCATCACCATGGGGAGCACGACAGTATATATCAATAATCGGCCCGCCGCGCGCAACGGTGACATGGCGCAGACTTGCGACGACGTCGTGCCCGCGCCCCACGGCCAGGTCGTGGCTGCAGGCACCGTATTCATCGGCGGCTAGGGATGCCAGCAAATAAGGAGCCCACGTGAATCGAGACATCATCGGTAGGGGCTGGGCCTTTCCCCCGCACCTCGACCATCGGGGACAGATCGCCACCGTCGGTGGCGCCACCGAGATTGAGCAGGCCATTCGCATCATCCTGAACACGGCCCCCGGCCAACGGGTCATGCGCCCCGAGTTTGGCTGCCGGCTGCACGAGCTGGTATTCGCCCCAAACAACAACCAGACCGCAGGCATGGCCGAGCGTTTCGTGCGGCAAGCTCTCGGGCGCTGGGAGCCACGGATCGCCATCGAGAGTGTCGTCGCCAAGCCCCATCCCGATAGCCCCGCGGCTTTGCTCATCACGGTGCGCTATCGGATCAAGGCCACCCATTCGAGTCGCAGTCTCGTCTATCCTTTCTACCTGATCCCAGAGGAGTAGGCCATGGCGTTGCCAACCCGTTCCCTCGATGACCGCAGCTTCCAGGACCTGGTGGACGAAGCCAAGAAAAAGATCCCCCTCTACTGCCCCGAGTGGACGGATCATAACGTCAGCGATCCGGGCATCACGCTCATAGAGCTGTTCTGCTGGCTGGTGGACATGCTGCTCTACCGGGTCAACCAGATACCGCATACACATTATGTCAAGCTTCTGGAGCTCCTGGGAATCACCTTGGAACCACCTCGTGCGGCGACGGTGCCTCTCACATTCTACCTATCGGCGCCACAGCCCGCCCCGGTCACCATTCCACGCGCCACGGCTGTCTCCACCCGACGCGTCGATGAAGCCGAGCCGGTCGTCTTTACGACTCAGGAGGAGCTGACTATCCACCCAGCCGAGCTAACGCAGATCCTCGTCCGCAAGCAACGCGGGTCGGGTATGGCCTACGAGAGTGTCTCCCTCGCCCGCCTCAAAAAAGAGTTCACCCCCTTCACGGACGAGCCGCCGAAAGTGGGCGAGGCCCTATATCTGGGGTTTGAAGCGCCTTTGCATCGCCACGTCTTGGGCGTGGATCTGACCTGCGTCCGCGCCGGTGGGCAGAACATCGTGCCGGAGAACCCGCCCTTGCAGTGGCAAGCGTGGACTGAGGGTGGCTGGGAGAGGCTGCCGCAGGAGCAAGATGGCACCGGCGGCATGAGTTGGAGTGGCCAGGTGCGGCTGCGCCTGCCAGAGCTTGCCCGGCGAGCTATCGGCGAGACAGAGGCGTATTGGGTGCGCTGCGAGGTCACCGAAGCGACCGGGGACATACGCCCGTACACGACGTCGCCCATCATCCGCGAGGTGCGGCTGGTTAGCTGGGGTGCCACCGTGCCCGCTAGCCACGCCAGTGAGGAGCACGATGAACCTCTGGGCCGCAGCGATGGCTCCCCTGGGCAGGTCTATCACCTCGACCACACCCCGATCCTGCCACGGTGGGACACAGAGCGCGTCGAGGTCTGGATGCCTGGCATGGAGACCTGGGAGCCCTGGCGTGAGGTAGACGACTTCAGCGAGTGCGGTCCCGACGAACGGGTGTACACGCTAGACAGCGTCACTGGTGAGGTCACCTTTGGTCCCGCGTTACGTCTCACCGACGGATCGGTTCGCCAATACGGCGCCATTCCCCCTCGCGGCGCGGACATACGGTTCTCTAGCTACCGCTATGGCGGAGGCACCTCCGGCAACGTGCGTAGTGGGACCATCACCGAGCTCAAGACTACCATCGCTTATGTGAATCGCGTCACCAATCACCTCCCCGCTCAAGGCGGCCTGGACGCCGAGACGCTGGAGGAGGCCATGTTCCGCGCCAAGAGCCTCATGCGCACCCGCTATCGCGCCGTCACCGCCGAGGACTATGAGTTCCTGGTGCGCCAGGCCTTCCCTGGGCGCGTGGCCCGGGTGCGTTGCCTCCAGACCCCTATCACGGGCGGACGTGGCGGTGCGCCCAGCCCAGGACAAGTCTATGTCATGATCATCCCGGCGCTCCACGAGCAGGAGGCTCAAGGGTACATTCCGCTGACAAGACTAGCCCTCTCCGATGATCTTCGAGACGAGGTACACGCCTACCTGGACGAGCGACGCCTACTCACGACTCGACTACAGGTGCGGCAGGCGGGCTTCAAGCGCGTCCGCGTCCACGCGAGAATCGTCGCGCGGCCCGGGGTCGATCACGTGCGGCTAGAGCAGGACGTGATCGCGGCGCTCAACCGAACGCTCAACCCGCTGGTCGGCGGCCCTGATGGCACCGGCTGGCCCTTTGGCCGTGAGCTGTACCTCTCGGACCTATACGCGTGCATCCAGGGCGTCGCGGGGATACAATACATCCAGGACGTCGCCATGTTCACCGTGGACGAGGCAGATCGGACCCAGCCCATCGAACGCAAGCTAGAGCTCTTGGCCCATGAGGTCGTCGTCTCGGACCTACACCAGGTCACTGTAGAGGCAGAGTGACATATGGACAACTTGGAAAGAGCAAGTAACAGCTCTTTTGGCGGCAAGCTGCACATCTCTTCGCCAGGCCAGCCCGATTGGGTCTATGAGATCGATCAGCCCATCGTGCGCATCGGGCGCTCCGAGGCCGATACGGACCTGGTCCTGCCGCACGGCTGGGTATCTCGCGCCCATGCACGGCTCTACGCGGACCGCCTTCCCTACCGTATCGAGGACGTCGGCTCTAGCAATGGCACCATGGTGAACGCCGCGGCATTGCCGCCCGGTGAGCTCCGCTCGCTGCAGGACGGGGATGTCATTGCCATCGGTCCCTTCCGTCTCACGCTGGAGGCGCCGCCGGAGGCATTGGAAGAGGGGCAGCCCGAGGCCGAAGAACCGGCCAAACCGCTCGCAGAGCCTCGTTTGGCCGGGGTGGGCCTGCGGAAAGCGCCACGAGGCAGACCAACGCCTCCCACGCCACCGACTCTTCCACCTGAAGGGCCGACACAGTTGGAGCGGCATCCCGTCCGCTGGGTGGGAATGCCGGACCGCGCCAGCAGGTGGCTGCAGTACCTACCGCCCATCTATTCCGAGCCCGGTTCCGCGGGCGACGAGTTTTTGGGCAGATTCCTGCTCGTATTCGAGGACTTGATGGGGCCCATTGAGCAGCTCGTGGGCCACTTTCCCCTATACCTGGACCCCAACACGGCGCCAGCCACGTTCCTGGCCGTGCTAGACGATTGGCTTGGCGGTCTGGTAGAAGAACGTTGGTCCGAGGAGACCAAGCGGGAGCTCCTGAAGCAAGCCTTCTGGCTTTACCGCGCGCGGGGCACACGAGCGGGTCTGGTGCGTCACCTGGAGATCTGCACTGGGATCACGCCCCAGATCGAAGAGAATGCCGAGCAATCACACCATTTTGCTGTGACCATCCACACGGGCGGACGTCCGGTGGATGCGAGGATGGTCGAGCGCATCATCGAGCGCAACCGTCCCGCTCACACCAGCTACAGTCTCATCATCGAATAGCCTACCGCAGCGCCGAGGAGCTCATGCCATGACCGACCTGGTCGGCACAACTATCGAGAATACCTACCGCATCGAAAAGCTGCTGGGCGAAGGCGGCATGGGCGCCGTGTACCGGGCTCGCGAGATCTCGCTGGATCGCCCCGTGGCCATCAAGGTCATGCACCCGCACATCGCGCGGCAGCCAGGCTTTGCCGAAAGGTTCCTCCAAGAAGCACGTGCCATCGCCAAGCTGGATCACCCCAACATCGTGCGAGTACTATCATTCAGCCGGTCGCCAGATCTGCTCTACATCGCCATGCGGTTCGTGGAGGGGCAGAACTTGCGCGATTGGCTCCACCTTGGGCGTCAGCGCAACCAGCAGCTCGCTATTCCCGAAGCGTTGGCCATCGGCGAGGTGTTGGCCGATGCGCTCCACTATGCCCACCGCCGCGGCGTCTATCACCGTGACATCAAGCCCGGCAACATCATTCTGGAGCCGTTGGATCCGGGCCAAGTCACGCCGCAGGGCCTGCCCTACGCCCCGGTGATCACCGACTTTGGCCTGGCCAAGTTGGCAGAGGACGGTGTGCAGAGCATCACGGGCCAGTCGGTGGGCACGCCCGCCTACATGGCGCCGGAGCAGTGCCTTGGTCAGCCGGTAGATAACCGTACCGACATTTACTCCCTGGGCATCGTGCTCTACGAGATGCTCACCGGTCAGCAGCCCTATGCCGTATCGGGCCTCATGGAGGCCATCCGAGCGCACACGGAAGAGCCGCCACCCTCACCACGCACGCTGCGCCCAGCGATCACGGCAGAGATAGAAACGGCAGTGCTCAAGGCGCTCGCCAAGGAGCCCGGGGACCGCTACCAGAACGGCGCCGAGTTCGCCATGGCGCTGCGGTCATTGCGCACCGCCGGCACAGCCTCCACCCCACGGCAACCGAGCGCTCCGCCGGACGCAACCCTGGCCGCGATGCCCAAAGACGACGAGCCCACCCCTATCCCCGAGCAACCGCTGGTGGGCGGCGATGATCTCAGCATCGCCACGCTGATCGGCACCCAGCGACCCAACCCCACACCGGCAAGAGATGCCTGGCCCACGCCACCCTCCGAGATACCGGTTCACGGGCGTCTCCTGGCTCTCGGACCTGGCGGCATCACCGTAACCTTGCCCCTCAAGCCCGACACGCAGCTCACCATCGGCCGCGACCCCGACGCCGACATGACCCTCCCCGATCCTGGCGCGTCGCGGCGCCATGCCCAGGTCGTGCTGCGCCAGGACCATGTCGAGCTTACCGACCTAGGCAGTACCAACGGCACCTACCTCGGCGAGCGCCGAGCTCTGCCGGGCATCCCTGAGCGATGGGATCCTCACGACCAAGTTCGCATCGGCGAGCACTGGATTCGTCTGGAGCTGCCCCAGGCCGCTGCGCAGCCATCCGCGCCTACGCCACCGCCCGAGGAAACCCCATCGACCCCCACGCCCGTACCAGGCGCCCAGTCTGTCTCTACCGAGACGACCTATCTCGCCGTAGACCCAGCCGAGCTCGTCGCGCGAGCCGGCCGCACCACCGAGCTGGTTGTGCGCATTATGAATCGACAGCCCACCCCAGAGCAGTTCGTCGTCCAACTGGATGGCCTGCCCGCCGCGTGGATCGCGGGCCTTGGCTCGCCGGTGGATCTCCCGTCCGGAGATATGAAGGCGCTCACATTGCGTATCACCCCGCCATCCGAAGTGCCCCCTGGCGTGCGCGCTTTGCGCGTTGTCGCTGTGCCGCGCATCAATCCTGCCGCGCGCGCTCAAGTTGATGTGCGGGCGCGCATCGTGCCTGCGCGTGTGGTAGAGATCGCCATCCAAGCGCCACGCGGAGGGCAGGGCCGCGGCCAGATACGGCTTATCAACCGCGCCTCGAAAACGCAGGCGCTATCCCTCGACGTCCAGGCGCCCGAGAACGTCCTGCGAGTCACCTTGGGCAAGAGACAGCTTCAGCTTGGCCCAGACCAAGAGGCCACCGTGCCCTTGGACCTAGAACCTCTGGTCAGCCGTCCGCTGCTAGGGGCCAAACGGGAGCTGCCCTT
The DNA here is from genome assembly GCA_964614895.1 of uncultured Anaerolineales bacterium. Classification (GTDB taxonomy): domain Bacteria; phylum Chloroflexota; class Anaerolineae; order UBA1429; family UBA1429; genus DAIRUQ01. The sequence continues at coordinate 12,966 of CAZTMY010000007.1, read as the reverse complement.
TGCCGTGCGGGCTACCACGGCCGAGGGCGACATCTCGCAAGCCAAGGGAGTCGCCGTCCGGAGGCCCCTTCTTCCCCTGGCGGTGGTGCTGCTGGTTGCGTTTGCCAGCGTGGTCGCTATCACCGCCACAGTTCTCTGGTTTGCCAGCCAGAACGCTCCGGTTGCTGAGCGGCCAGCACCGACGGCCGCCGAGTCCCGCGTCACCGAAAGTGCGCCCGCCGTGGATCGCGGGGCCACAGCAACAGCAATCTGGCTGGGAATGGATCCCGATCAGGATGGCCTCTCCAATGAGGAGGAGCTGGTATGGGGCACCGACCCCGAGAGGCGCGATACGGATAATGACGCCCTGCTCGACGGCGACGAGGTAGCGGCTGGGCTCAGCCCGACGAACCGCGACACCGATGGCGACGGCTTACGAGACGACGCCGACCCGGAACCGCTGCAGCCTGCCGCGCCGACAGAGGAGCCAACGACGGCGCCGACGGCTGCGTCACCGACGGCCACGTTGCCGCCCCCCACCGCCACACCCGAGCCCACTTGGACGCCCTGTTCTGTCGCCATCGATCCCGCCCTGGCCCCGGTATGGGATCGAAGCGCCCAGGGCTGCGCCGTGTCGCCGGCCCAGCTCGGTTCGTGGGCCTTCCAGCCGATGCAGGGCGGAGTCATGTTCTGGTCCGAGGTGCGCGACAGTGTGATCATGATCGCGGACAATGGGCGATGGGTGGAGGTCCCCGATGATTGGAACGAATCCAAGCCCGAGCTCTCGTGCAGCGCCGACCCGCCTGAGGGGCTGATCCAACCGAAGCGTGGTTTTGGCATGGCGTGGTGCAATCAGCCCGATATGCGTGAGGCTCTTGGTTATGCCACGCACGTGGAGGACGTAACCGACGCGCTGCTCCAGACGCTGGTTGGCGGGCAGCTCCTCTACCGCGTCGGCGACGCCGCCTGGCTGCTGCACCCCGATGGTACCTGGATCGGACAACCAGCTCCCTAGCCATAAGCTGACGGGCATGCCCGTGTTGAGAGGTAGGTAGGTTGATACGATGGATGATCTCGTAGGACGCGTACTCGACAACACATACCGTATCGAAAAGCTGCTGGGCCAGGGCGGCATGGGGGCCGTCTTTCGCGCTCACGAAATACCGCTGGATCGCACGGTAGCCATCAAGGTGATGCATTCCTATGTGGCGCGCCAGGAAGGCTTTCGCGAGCGCTTTCTTCAAGAGGCCCGCGCCATCGCTGCGCTGGAGCATCCAGGCATCGTGCGGGTGTATGCCTTTTCCAAGAATCCGGACCTACTCTACATCGTCATGGGCTTTGTGGAGGGGCAGAACCTGCGCGACTGGTTACACATGCTCCACGAGCAACAGCAACTGCTAGCGCTGCCCGAAGCCCTAGCTATCGTCGAGCAGGTGGCCGACGCGCTGCATTTTGCCCACCGTCGTGGCATCTACCACCGCGACGTCAAGCCCGGCAACGTGATCCTGAAACCCCTCGAGGAGCCCAATCCCAGCTACCCCGAGCTGCCCTTCCAGCCGGTACTGACCGACTTTGGTCTGGCCAAGCTCGCCGAAGGTGGCGTCTTGAGCGTGACCGGCATGGCCATGGGAACGCCCGCGTACATGGCGCCGGAGCAATGCGAAGGCTTGCCCATCACCGGGCAAGCTGACATCTATGCGCTGGGAATCGTCCTCTACGAGCTGGTAACGGGGCAACTCCCGTTCGAAGTGCGCACCCTCACCGAGGCCTTGCGCGCTCACACCAAGGAGCCGCCACCTCCCCCGCGTAGCATAGTCCCAGACCTACCCACGCGTCTGGAAGAGATTATCCTCCAAGCTCTGGCCAAGGATCCCGAGGCGCGGTGGCCCAGCGCCGGTGCCATGCGGGATGCAATAGCCCAAGCCCGCCAGGCGCTGGCGCCGGCTGGCCCCACCACAGAGCGCCCCACCCCGATACCTGAGGGGACCTATGCCAGCCTGGTGACTCTGGCCAGCGATGGCGGACCTACTGGCACCCCCAAGAGCAATGCATGGCCAACGCCACCCACCCATGTGCCCGAGGGGGGACGCCTCCTGATTCTGGCGCCGGACGGCTCAAGCCGCGCGGTGCCCCTGGCAGGCAAGAGCCGCCTGACCATCGGACGCGAGTCATCCTGCGACATCACCCTATCTGACCAGCGCGTCTCACGCCAGCACGCACAGATTACCATCGAGGGCGACACGATCCGGGTGACCGACCTCAACAGCACTAACGGCACCTACTTGGGCCAGAACAAGCTCTTGCCTGGCGTGCCCGAGAACCTGCGCGCCGGCAGCCAACTCCGCATGGGCGACCACTGGGTACGGCTAGAGATGCCCGCCGAAGAAAAGGCTGCCACCCCGCCTCCCGAGGCGTCCTACGCGCCCGTGGGGCCCAAACCCAAGGCCACGGCTGCGCAACGTGAGCAGATCGCTGCTACCATTGAGCCCACGCACCTCACCGTAGAGCCGGGACAGTCTGCGCCGCTCACGGTGCGCATCATGAACTCGCAGCAGCGAGTGGACCACATGGTCACCACGGTGGAACGTATCCCCCACGAGTGGGTCATCCGTCCCGAGGGCGCGTTGCGTCTCGCGCCGGGGGATAGCGGCTCGCTGACCATCCAGATTCGGCCGCCGCGCCAACCCTCCAGCGCGGCGGGGCCACATCCGTTTGACGTCCGCGTCGCCTCACGGAGCAATCCCGATCTCTATACTGTGGCTCAAGGCACGCTTACCATCAAGCCCTACAGCCAGCTCGAGATGGCCATAGCACCGGCCAAGCTGCCGCGCCGAGGCGAGGCCCACCTCCGCGCGAGCAACCAGGGCAACATCCTCGAGACGATACGCCTCACGGGCGCCGAGTCAGACGACCAAGTCGCCGTAGCGCCAGCCGCTACGCAGCTCGTGGTGCCGGCTGGGGAGCATCGGGAGACCGAGGTCAAGGTGGCGTCCCGGAAAAAGCGCCCGCTGTTCGGTACCACCGCGGCTCTCCCCTTTACCATCGAGGCTGTCTCTGACGGCGGGCAGGCCTTGGAGGCCCGCGCGGCGGTCATGCTCAAGCCCATCCTGCCCATTTGGGCAGCCTCATTGCTGGGCATGTTGTTGCTGATCCTCTGCGGCGTAGGGATGTTCGTCTACAGCCAGTGGCAGAAGCAGCAGCAGACATACGCCACCCAGACGGCGATCGCCCTCGCTGCAGGAACCGACGTTGCGCGCTCGACCGCCGAGACCATCGCCGCGCAGACGGCCACCGCCCTGGCCAAGAGCGAGCGCGCTCAGGCGACGGCCGCTGCCGCCACCGCCACGGCCGAGTGGCTGACGGCAGACTCGGATGGCGATGGCCTCACCAATGCCGAGGAGGCGCAGTGGGGCACCGATCCCAGCAACCGTGACACGGACGGTGACACCTTGCTCGATGGCGAGGAAGTGACGCAGGGCACCAGCCCTATCAGCAAGGATACCGACGGCGATGGGTTGCAGGACAATGTGGATCCCGACCCGGGCAATGTCCCCTCGCCAACGCCACCGCCCACCGCCACGCCCGAACCAAGCGTCACGCCCACAGCGACGCTGACACCAAGCATAACGCCCACCAGCGGGTTCCACGCGGTTACGCTGGCGCCCATATCGCCCGTGCGCAAGGGCATCTTCCTTTTCGTTCCTGATTGGACAGAGACCTTTGACGGGCCAGTAGCCTCCGACTGGACCGCTAACGGCGGCACCTGGAACGTGACTGGCGGGGTGATGCGCGCTACCGTCGGTAGCGGGTATGCCTACTATACGGAGAAACAGAACCACACGGACTTGACGTACCAAGGCACGATCACCATCAAGAGTGGCTATGCGGGGCTGGTCTTCCGGTCCGATGCCACTAGCACCAATGCCTACGATGTGCTCCTGCATCCCCCCAGCAATAGCGTGCTCCTACGCAAGCGGGTGCCAGCGCCGGGCGTGATCGCCTCGGCGAGCGCGACCATCAACTACAATCAAGCCTACCAAGTCAAGATCAGTGCCCAGGGCAACACCATCGAGGTCTGGCTGGGATCGGACAAGATCATCACAGCCACCGACAACAGCCGAGTCAGCGGACGGATTGGACTGGTCATCTATGCTGGCGAGAGCACCTTTGACGATCTAAAGGTCTGGGAATAGCCGTGGCACTGTCCGTGTATCTGACCACGTGTCCACCCAAAATAGGCCGCCTCAGGACAAGCGGGCACGCTCTGAGCTCCCTTGAGACAAGCTGCCCCAGCAGCAAGATGGACCTACAGGTAATCATGCCGCGTTGTGTGGCCTGCGGTCTTGCCCTCGCACACCATTTGCCCCCACCACCCCAGCCTGTTATAATGTATCTGGTTATTGGGGATGACAGGTTTCGACAGGGAGGGCTGGTCAGCGGCTGCGAGCCGAGGTGCCTCAACCTCGCTAATCAGGGGCAAACACCAAAAGTGCCAACGACACTTTTACACCGGCATATGCCATGGCCGCCTAAGGGCGAGCCAACGCATTGCCACTGACCGGCACAGCCGGTCACGTCCGTCCGCCAGCCGCGTCCGAGGGCGGGCGACACGGGCGACGAAAATCTCGGGCTGCCGTCCGGCGACGCCGATAGCGCGGGCGTAAGACCATCGGCTCAGTGGATGCCAACCCCGTCGGTCGGGTCGGGCCCCACGAAACCATAAAAGGCCGGATACGCTCGTAGAGGCTTCTGGTCGAACTCTTTGGACGCGGGTTCGATTCCCGCCATCTCCACTATATCAGCGAGGCCACACCCGTAAGGATGTGGCCTTTCGCATATGTTAGTGTTGGGGTGGTGTCGTGTGGTGTGCCGACTGCCGTACCCATCCCCTACAGATGGTAGTGCCCTAGCACTCGTGGATCCAGACCATCATCTCGCCCGGCTCTCGGTTCGCCCAGGCATAGTAGGGCACCGCTGTCAGCGGGCGCGGCACCCACCTGGCCGGCTGCCGCGCATAAAGCGCCTCGCCTCGCCCGGCCAGCGCCCTCCGCAACCCCTGGGCGTGCACGGTCATCACCCCACCGGCCACGTCGGGGGACCAGCGAGCCTCCAGGGGCACATCGCGCGGCAGGACGATGGATGCCAGGTTGCCGCCGTTATCCACCTCTTCCAAACAGTAGACCAGGGGTCCGCGCTGCAACGCCACCCGACCGGCGTTCTCCCAAACGGCCGGATGGGCATAGACGCGTTCCACGGGCATGGGCAGCGTCAGGGCGACCTGGTCGCCATCGTGCCAGGTACGTTGCAGCTTGGCATAGCCGTGGTCGAGCAGATCGGCTACCGGCACCGGCTTGCCGTTCACGGCGAGGCGCGCGCCGCGGCACCATCCGGGGATACGCAGCGCCAGCGTAAAGGACGTAGCCTCATCACAGGCTACCCGCAGCGCGATCTCCTCATCCCACGGGTAGCGCGTCTCTTGCCGGAGCGCCATTTGCCCGTCGAGCAGCCCCATCACCGATCCCGAGGTGTAGAGATGCACCCACACCTCGTCGTCCCGTTGCGAGTAGACGTATCCGCCCAGCGACGCCATCAGCCGCGCCAGGTTCGGCGGACAGCAGGCGCACCCAAACCAGCTCTGGCGTTCGACCTTGGTACTAGGCATGGTGTGGCTGCCGTGGATCGTCTCTGGCGTTACCTCCAATGGGTTCACATAGAAGAATTGCCGCCCGTCCAGCGAGACGCCCGACAACACGCCGTTGTACAGCGCTCGCTCCATCACGTCGGCATAAGCGCCGTCGGCGCGGGCCTGGAGCATCCGATGCGCCCAGAACACCAACCCGATGGCGGCGCAGGTCTCGGCATAGGCGGTATCGTTGGGCAGATGGTAGTCAAAGGTGAACCGCTCGCCGTGATGCGCCGATCCGATGCCCCCCGTGACGTACATGCGCCGCTCCGTGACGTTGCGCCAGAGCGCGTCTAGCGCCGTCCAGAGCGCCTCTTGATCCCCCGTCTCCATGGCAATGTCCGTCGCGCCAGCGTAGAGGTACATGGCGCGGACGGCATGGCCCTCCGCCGTGCGCTGCTCTCGCAACGGCAGGTGGCTCTGGTTGTAGTTATGATTGCGGCCGTACCACGGGCCCTTGTCGTCCCCCCGCTCGCGTGCCTCGATGTCAAAGTAGTGTGGCTCTGCGCCGCGCTCATCCACAAAGTAGCGAGCCAGTTCCAGGTAGCGCTCCTTGCCCGTAGCGCGGTAGAGCTTGACCAAGCCCAGCTCGATCTCCTCATGGCCGGGATAGCCGCGCTTCTGGCCCGGCTCGCGCCCAAACACCTCGTCGATATGGTCGGCGTAGCGCTGCATCACCCGCAAGAGCTGGTCCTTGCCCGTCCCCTCATAATAGGCCACCGCGGCCTCCATCAGGTGGCCCGCGCAATAGAGCTCGTGCCAGTCGCGCAGGTTGGTCCAGCGCTTCTCGGGCTCGACCACGGTAAAGTGGATGTTCAAGTAGCCGTCCGGCTGCTGAGCCTTGGCGATGCGATCAATGACGTCATCAGCCTGGCGCTCGAGGCCAGCGTCGGGGTGGCCCGCCAGTGAGTAGCCTACCGCCTCGATCCACTTCGCAATGTCAGACTCCCAAAAGATGTGCGGCGGATTCGGCTCGCCCGGCTTCCATGTGAGGTCCAATGCGGCAATGCGTCCCGTGTCGGCAAGCTGCTGGTATTCGATGGGCAGCGTCTCGCGGCGGTTGATCTCCTGGCGTTCCCCCCAGAAGCCAGCCACCTCCACCTGCTTGTGCGGGACTGCTCTCAGATGGCTAGGCATCGGTCTCCTTCCCTTGCGGCGTAAGGCCACGCTCGCCAGCTACAAGTACCTCTCCTGAAAGCTCTTCCACCAGGGATAGCAACCGGAGTTCGGCGTCGTACACGGCATCCAGCACGAATCGCTGTCCCTGGGCCACGTACTGATAGATGTGCGCATCAGTGTCGGGAGTGGCCAAGGTCGCCAGCGCCTCCTCGGTGACCCAGGTCAGCATCCCTTCCCGACATTGGGGCGGGTCGAACATCTCTTCCACATTGGCGCTGTAGATGAATGTGATCCAGTTATACGCGACGGGCGACGTCTCGACAAGGACGCCGCAAAATGTCACCCTATCGAGTGTGACGCCGGCCTCCTCATGCGCCTCACGGATGGCCGCCTGTCGTGGGGATTCGTGTGACTCGATATGCCCGCCGATGGGTACGTGCATGCCATAGAGAGGACCGGGCTTCCCCCGACGGAGCAGCAGCATGCGCTCGCCGGTTTCTGGTGAGGATGCAGCGGGATCCTGGGCCCGCAGGATGCAGAGGACGGCGCACTCCTTGAGGCCACCTTCGCTGGGCATATGCGCTTGCCTATCCATCGCTATGAGCCCTTGGGGATGTCGCGAGGGGCCTGGTACAACGCCAGGATGTTCTCCATCGGCGTGTTGGCCTGGATATTGTGGCACGGCGCGATGATATAGCCGGTGCCGGCGCGCCCCAGGGTGCGCAAGTTATAAGCCACTCGCCGAGCGGTGTCCTCGTCGTCATACTCTTCCAGGGCCGCATTGAATGCCTTGCGCCAGATTGTCTGCGCAGGGCCAGGCAAGACCTTCACGCTATCCGGCAAGTCCTCATTGCGATCATACGGCATCTGTCCGCTCCTCGTTCTTCCAGTATTCCACTATGTAGCCCTCGCGATGGACGATCTTTTCTAGCTCTCGACGCACCTCCGGACTCAAAACCTCAGAGGCTGGCTTTGTCAAGAACCAAGCAAGTCGATTCCCAAAATACTCCGCGATCTCCTTGGGATCGTTCGGGTCCACATCGTGAATGTCCCACCTCATTGTGCGCAGCCAGTCGGCATTGCCTAGGTCAGCGTCAGGGCTTATGCTGCGAGTTATCTTTATCATCTAGCCCTCCAAGAGCGCGTTCCAATCCAGCCCCGCTTCCACCATCTCGTCCCAAAACTCGAACAGAAAATCCTCGCCGTCCATCGGCAAGTGCTCGCTGCCAAAGTCGTCGGTCACCTGCGTGGTATCGATCATATCGGCCGCGGCTTCGAAACAGCGCTGATGATACTCAAGGAAGAACTCGCCTACGCGCTGCATCAGGTACGCGGTGTACTCGGGGCGCAGCGCCGTGTCAATCAGCGAGGCCTCCAGCCCGCGGAGTTGGTTGTGCCAGTAGAACACGGCAGTATAACCCACCATGGTGGCGCGATCGCCCTGCGCTGAGAGTAGGTCTGGCAGCGCGCTATAGTCGTACCAGTCGGGATCGGGCCAAGGGTAGCGCTTCAGGTCATCGATGGTCTCGGCGTCCGCCAATGGGTAGCCCACCTGCTCCTCATAGATGCCCGTAGCGTATGCCTGGGTCTGGTATACCATGCCCCACTCGTTCTGGCGACGTCCTTCGCCCCGGTCTGGCAGGGGTGGCCCAATGTACGGTGGAGATACGCCCATGATGCCGTCGATATCCAAGGCGTCCAGGACGCGTTTCCACTCTGTTGTGCCGGCGTACTGCTTCAGACGCTCGGCTACCTCGACGACACACCAGATGTCGGTGGGGAACTGGTCCAGCGGCTGGCGGTCGATGGCCGCCAGGACGCGCTCACGTCGGGTCATGGTATGGGCGGACTCGTGGTGCATGATCGTGGTGGCGTCTCCATCCGCCTTGAGATGAGATTAGTTAGTCAGGACGGTGCTTGAGGGCGGCCTCGATGCGCTCCAGTGCGGTCTGGATCCGCTCGACGCTGTTGGCGTACGAGAGGCGTAGGTACCCCTCGCCCTGCTGGCCAAAGCCATTGCCCGCCAACGTAGCGACGCCACCCTCTTCCAGAAGATAGCTTTCCAGGTCAGCGCTGGTCATGCCAGTATCGCGGATGTTGGGGAAGGCATAGAACGCGCCGCCAGGCATGGCACAATGCAAGCTCGGAATGGCGTTCAACCCCTCCACCAAGACTTGCCGGCGTTTGGCAAAGGCGTCCAGCATGGCCTGGACCGGCTCCCACGGCCCCTGTAGTGCCGCGATGCCGGCCATCTGCGTGGCGGTAGCGGTGCACGAGTTCGAGTTGACCATCAGCAGCGCCATCTTTTCCGCCAAGGGCTCAGGCATCACCCCGTAGCCTAGCCGCCACCCCGTCATGGCGTAGGTCTTGCTAAAACCATGCACGATGACCGTGCGTTCTGCGGGCGACATGCCTGGCATCTCGGCGATGCTGGCAAAGGAACCATCATAGTCCATGAACTCGTAGATCTCGTCCGAGATGGCCACCAGATCGTGCGCCACGCATAGCTCTGCTAGCCTGGTCAGGTCCGCCCGCGGGATGATCCCGCCCGTGGGGTTGTGCGGCGAGTTCAGGATGATCGCGCGTGTGCGCGACGTGATGCGCGCGTGCACGTCGTCCAGATGAAAGCTGAACCCCAGCTCCTCGCGCAGGGGATAGGCCACCGGGTCGGCCCCGCAAAAGCCGATGACGCTGCGATAGATGGGAAAGCCGGGATCAGGATGGAGCACCTCGGTGCCCGGCTCGGCCAGCGCCAACAGAGCAAAGAACAGCGCCGGCTTGGCCCCAGGGGTGATCACCACCTGTTCCGGTGAGATGCTCAGGCCTCGACGCTCGCCGATGTGTTCCGCGACCGCCTCGCGCAGGGCCGGGATGCCCGGCGGCGGTGCATAGTGCGTCGCGCCGTCCCGCAGCGCGCGGCATCCGGCTTCGACGATGTGCTCGCTGGTGGCGAAATCGGGGTCGCCGATCTCCAGATGGACGATGTCCCGTCCCTCGGCCTCCAGGGCGCGAGCCCGCGCCAGCACGCGAAAGGCCGACTCGCTGGATAGCTGCTTCATGCGCTGGGCGTACTCGATGCTCATTTTGCCTCGCGTTCGCTACTCGATGTAACCTATCATTGAGCGGTTCTGTTGGTCTGGGCGCCAGGCTAGTCGCTCCGCTTGACTATGGGCAAGTAGACGGGCGACATGACCAGTGTCTCCACGCTGCGCTCGTAGGTGCTTGCTTCCAGCGCAAAGGTCGCTGTAGCGATGATCGGGGCCCCTACCGGCGCGTCCTCTGCTACCGAGACCGTGAGTGTGACGCACGCCCCCTCGCCGGGCGGCACGCTATCGGACCAAGTCAGCTCACCGCCATCCCAGTCACCATCGCTGTGCTGGCGGTACAGCGTGTGGTCGGGAAGCGGCAATGTGATGGTGACAGCTTTGGTGATCTTGGCTGTGTTCACAACGCCGATGTCGTAGCTCAACGTCTGACCGCGAATGGCATGCTCGTGGGACACGGTCAAGCTGGAGTTGCCTCCCGCGACGACATGTAGCGTACCCTTGCCCAGTGCACAATGCCCTAGGTCGTCACACGCCTGCACCGCTACAGGGTACCACCCCTCTTCCTCCAAAATCAGGTTAACCGATGGCCCAGCGCTGGTCAACTCGGTGGCGTCTTCACCTTGCCCGATACGCCAGCGGAAGCTGGAGAACGCGGCAGCGGCGGAGGACGTCGGCGTGCATGTGAGCGTCGTGATATCCCACGGTGCGCCGAGCTGCTCTGGCACTTCCACGCTGACCTTGTCGGTGAGCCAATCCATCAGAAGCCCCACCAACTCGGCGCGGCTGGTGACGCCCTCACGGTCGTTGATGCCTTCCAGCCCGAAGGAGAGATAACTCGTGCGGTAAGCCAGAGTCGGCTCGTCGTGGTCCAGTGCGGGCTCCTCCGCCTTGGCCACCGCCACACACCCACCGGCCTGGGGCTGTCCACCCGCCGCACCCGCGATGCACGACACGAGGTCCGCGTCGGTGCCCGAAGGATCGCCGCCTGGCGCGATCTCGTCGATGGACGCCTGGTTGGCTTCGCCATCGCCGACGGATCCCAGATCCAAGGCTACGCCGGCCATCCAGGTACCTGGCGCGCCACTGACGGCCACAGCCTCGGCTGGTGGCTGGCTACCACCGAACAGGCTGCCCTCGATCCACCGCGCCCCGAGATAGCCGTGGTACAGCTCCGAGCGGCCGTAGGTGGGATCATCGCTGGGGTTCACGTCGCTGGCCTGTCCCAGGTTCTGTCCCAGAGCGAGCAGCCGTCCTCCGCCCTCCAGGTAGGCGGCCAAGAGCTGCTGATCCGCGGCCGTGAGAGGCGTCGTGACGGCAAAGTAGCCATCGGGGTGAGGGTTGTCGCCGGTCATCCAGATGACGACCGGGTAGCGAGCCAGCGTCTCCAGATCGGGCAGCGTGGTGAGCATATTGGTGCTCCCGCAGCGCTCGTCTGCTCGCCACACGGCATAGCTCCAACCAGCGTCGGACAGCGCAGGTCCCAGGAAGGTATCCACATAGTCACGATGTCCATCAAAGTTAGAGAAATCGTTGTCGATGACCAGCACCTGCGCCGCTGCCGGGGGTGGCTCGGCATAGGCCCACAGCGGCGTTCGGATCACCCCGCGGTCGGGCGATGTAGCCCAGGTGATCTGACCCGTCAGATCCCCCTGCCCGTCCGCATCAACTTGGAGGTTGACGGTGATGGTCTGGCTGGCTCCGGCGCCTAGCGTGATGACGCTCGGCAGCGTGATCGTGAGCGCCGAGGTGATCTCCATAGTAGGCGTGAGCGTGAGAGTCTGCGTCGTGACGTTGGTGAGCGTGAGGGAGCGCGTGTAGATCGCGTCCGGCTGGACGCACGGCAGGCTCAGCGAGACAGGCTCAGCGAGGACCGGGGCAGCGGCGGCCAGGTCCACGCGCAGGTATCCGGCGCCTCGATCGTGGATGGTAGTGCCTGAGCCGTCCTCGTTGGTGAGACCAGCCGGATCGGCCGAGCCGACCAGCGCCGCCTTGACGGCATCGTGGTCCCAGGTCGGATGCGCCTCCAGCAAGAGCGCCGCCGCGCCAGCGGTCTGGGCGGCGGCCAAGCTGGTGCCGCTAGCTTGCAGCCAGGGCTCACCTCCCGCAAGGTGGCCAGCGGTGAGCACATCCACGCCGGGCGCGACTAGATCGGGCTTGAGGGACACGCCGTAGGCCGGCCCGCGGGCGCTGGCGTCCCAGACGACGCCAGCGTCGGTGGGCTCTAGCTGCCCCGTGGCATCGAGGACGACCTTGCTCGTGTCGTACAGCGTGGTCCATGCCGCGAGGGCATCACCAATGCTCCTGGCTACAGTGACGGAAGGGATGGTGATATCGCCAGCGCCACAATGGGTGCCCGCGCACGCAAAGGCCGGAGTGGCCTCATCAGTGTTGGCTAGTATCAGGGCGATGGCGCCGGCCTGCTGGGCGTAAAAGACCTTGTCAGCCACATAGCAATCGCCCCGTTCGACCAGCGCGACCGCGCCATCCAGCGCGTTGGCAGGCAACGGGCTGCAGGCATACGGGCTGCCGCTCACGTCCTGGACATGCTGCAGCGGCTTGGCGGGCCAGGTATCGGTGATGACCCCACCAAAGAGCGTCGGCTCGTAGGGCTGGTTCTGGAGGCACGGGGGCACGGGCGTGGGCGCCGTAACGTCCAGGCGGTGCCGCACGACGCGCTCCCCCTTGGTGACAGCGCCCACCGTAATCACGCGCGCGATGCCGCCTGGCAGCCGCGTCGCGCTGCCTTGCTCTGGGCCAACGTTACCGGCCGCCGTCACGACGACGATGCCGGCATCCATGGCCGCTTCCAGCGCCAGCGCTACCGGCGAGCGCAGAGGATGCACATAGTGTGGGCTGCTCCACGCCAAGAGCAGCACATCGGCGCCATCGGTGACAGCGTCCTCGATGGCTTGAAGGATTTCGCTGGAATAGGCCAGCTCCTCGCCAGCCGCGTTGGGATAAAAGACGCGGTAGTTCATCAGCCAGGCGCCAGGCGCAACGCCGCTAACCTCGACGTCGCGTCCCCAGAGGGTAGCCGTCACGACGTTGCCTGCGGCCGCGGCGGCCATGGCGGTGCCATGATAGCTGCCTGCTGCGCCAGGCACTGGCTTGGTCTCGGCGAACGAGGGCGGATCATCT